>DMQT01000196.1:13929-43747 GCA_003455595.1 Betaproteobacteria bacterium | reverse complement strand
GAACAGGTCGGTCAGTGTTGCGCCATCGGTGATAGGGTGCTGAAGCGTCATTTCGTACTCCTGTAGTTATGAACTGATCAGTCCAAAATAATTAATTAAAAAAAGTTCAATGCGTTTGCCCAAGCAGGCAATCCAATTGCACATCAACGATTGCCGCCAGTCGGTGCGCTTCCACACCGCCCTTGGCGAGTACCTGCAAACCGGCGATCAGATTGAGCAGCATGTCGGCACTCTGAGCAGGTTCGAAACGCTTCGGAATCGAGCCGTCGGCATAACCACGCTGGATCGTGTCTGCCAAAAAGGCTGCGAGCTTATCGAGGTGGTGGCGCACAGCCTCTTCAATTTCACCATCATGCGGCGCCAGTTCCACCGCCACATTCACGATCAAGCAACCGCAGCGCTGGCTCGGACGGCATGCACCCGAATCAATACTGTGCCTGACCCAGGCTGCAAGCAGCGGCGCAACCGGCTCGGCAGAATTGAAATGCAGCCGGGTTTCAGCCAGTTCACGCACGCTATAGCGGCTCAAGGCCGCCAGCAAGGCCTCGCGTTTGCTGCCAAAACACTGGTAAAAACTGCTTTTGCTTAACCCCATTGCCGCCATCAGATCGGTCATCGACGTCGCCGCATAGCCTTTGAGCCAGAATGCATTCAGCGCCTGGTCAAGAGCTTGCTCGATATCAAATTCGCGATTGCGGGGCATGAATTTTTTGTTTGTGAAATACAGGAATGCCGACTATATCGGACCGGTCGGTCCAGTACAAGAATTATTGTCAATGCAACCTCTTGCAAAAGCCACCATCAAGCTGAATCATGCTTCGATTTCAAGGTTAAAAGAGAGGTGGGCGCCGCCTGTGCAAACAGGCGCCACTGAATTATTAAAACACCATGGTGCGCCCGCATGAATGAAAAAGCCGACAGCTTTCGCGGTCGGCCTGTTGATGCACGTGTTGGCCCCAGGCAGGGGCCAGGTTCTGCTGCCTAAACCTTGCGGCGACTCAGGTTGCTGGCAAGCCCCATCAACTATCCCAGAAAACCACTGGTGTCGGAGAGATTGCCGTTACCAACTCCCATGTTGTCGAGAGTCACCGGTGTCGGTGCGCCAGCAATAAACCGTATCAGGATCAAGGCGTTATCTAGATACAGCCTTTTAACATGCAAGAAAGATGTAAAGAAATCCGATAACCAAGGCATCAGGTCGGCACATGAATGGAATGGCTCCATCAACCGTCCGCAGGGCCACACGTATTGATCAGCTATTGCATACCCCCGGGACGGAAACCATTGGATGTTGTTTACATTGAAATTCGGGTGAGTGTTGCATGCTGTTTTACAGGTAAAAAATAAGCGCGGGGAAATCTACAAACTCACTTCCTCGATCGTAAACAGCCTTCGATACTCGCGCATGGCGTAGCGGTCGGTCATGCCGGCGATGTAGTCGGCGATGGCGCGCGGCGCGTCGCTTTGGGCTTTTTCCTGGTGCTCGCTGGGCAGCAGGCCGGGGTCGGACAGGAACACGCCGAACAGGTCGGTGACGACACGTGCAGCCTTGCTGGTCATGCGCGCGACGCGGTAGTGACGGTACAGGTGCTTGCGTAAGAACTGTTTGAGTTCACGGTTTTCAGCAGCGATGGCGGGGCTGAAACCGATGAGCATCGGTGCGGCGCGCACTTCATCCACGCTTTGCACGCCGGCCGCATGGAGGGCAGCCTGGCTGTGTTGCACCAGATCGACCACCAGGGTATTGATCATGCGCCGCACGGTTTCGTTAATCAGACGGCGGCCATTAAGCTGCGGGTACTTGGTCTTGGCCATTTGCAGATGGCGCGCAAACAGGCTGATTTGTTCCAGTTGCTCAAGCGTGATCAGGCCCGAACGCAGACCGTCGTCCACGTCGTGGTTATTGTAGGCGATCTCGTCGGCGAGGTTGGCGACCTGCGCTTCAAGACCAGGCTGCTGCTTGAGGATGAAGCGCTCGCCCACATCGCCAAGCTGACGCGCATTGTGCAGCGCGCAGTGTTTGAGGATACCTTCGCGCGTTTCAAAACATAGATTCAAGCCGTCAAATTCGGCGTAGCGCTCTTCCAGCTTGTCCACCACGCGCAGGGATTGCAGGTTGTGCTCGAAGCCGCCATATTCTTTCATGCATGCATTGAGCGCGTCCTGCCCGGCGTGGCCGAACGGCGTGTGGCCCAAGTCGTGCGCCAGTGCAATGGCTTCGACCAGGTCTTCGTTCAGATTCAGAATGCGCGCGATGGTGCGGCCGATCTGTGCGACTTCAAGACTGTGGGTGAGGCGGGTGCGGAACAGATCGCCTTCGTGGTTCACGAACACCTGGGTCTTGTATTCCAGGCGGCGGAAAGCACTGGAATGGATAATCCGGTCACGGTCGCGCTGGAATTCGCTACGCGGCGCGGCGGACGGTTCAGCGTGCTGACGTCCGCGCGTGTGGGCACTATGCGCCGCGTAAACAGCCAGTTCAGCGCGGCTGGACATAATGCGTCAGCGCAGCCAACAGATCGGCGTGCGGCACTTCAGCGGTGACAAAGGCTTCGCCAATGCCGCGCAGCAACACAAAGCGGATGCGTCCACCTTCGACTTTCTTGTCCAGCCCCATGTGTTGCATATATTCCTCCACGCCCAGATCCGGTGCGGTATCCGGCAAACCCGCACGCCGGTACAGCGCCCGCACGCGCTCAACTTGCGCCTCGCTCATCAACCCCATGCGGCGCGACACATCCGCCACCAGCACGGTGCCCGCCGCCACCGCCTCGCCGTGCAGCCAGTTGCCGTAGCCCATGCCGGATTCGATCGCATGGCCGAAGGTATGGCCAAGATTGAGCAGCGCGCGCAGCCCGGCTTCGCGTTCATCCTTGGCCACCACTTCGGCTTTCACCTCGCACGAACGCTGAATGGCGTAAGCAATCGCGGTCTGGTCGAGCGCCCGTAGTGCGTCGATGTTGGCTTCGAGCCAGTCGAAGAATGCCGCGTCGTAAATCAGGCCGTATTTGATCACCTCAGCCAGCCCGGCAGACAATTCGCGCGGCGACAGGGTTTTCAGCGTATCGGTATCAGCCAGCACCAACTGCGGCTGGTAAAACGCGCCGACCATGTTCTTGCCCAGTGGATGGTTGATACCGGTCTTGCCGCCCACCGACGAATCCACTTGCGCCAGCAGCGTGGTGGGAATCTGGATGAACGGCACGCCGCGCAGATAACTCGCTGCGGCAAAGCCGGTCAAGTCGCCGATCACGCCGCCGCCGAGGGCAATCAAGGTGGTCTTGCGCTCGCAGCGGTGCGTCAGCAGCGCGTCAAAAATCGTGTTCAGCGTTTCCCAGGTTTTGTACTGCTCACCGTCCGGCAACACTATCGGCACCACGCTGACGTCATTCAGCGCCAGACCATCGGTCAGCGTTTGCAGATACAGCGGCGCCACCGTGGTGTTGGTGACAATCGCCACGCGCTTCTGCGCCAGATGCGGCAAAATCAGCGCGGGCTGGCGTAGCAGACCCGCGCCAATGTGAATGGGGTAGCTGCGGCTGCCAAGGTCTACAGAGAGGGTATGCATCAAAAGGGTCAATTCTCTATCAGATTATGTTGTTAGCAAGATTATACCCATGCCGCCGCACCGCCCGCACAACACTGTCAAAATGCTGGTGTAGAATCGCTTTGAATAACTTAAAGCCACATTACACGGATTGGGAGACATCATGGATGCCATCAAGCCCTATTATCAGCAACAACGCGATGAAATGTTGACGTACATTCCGGTTGGCGTAGCGCACACGCTGGAAATCGGCTGTGGCGCAGGCAGTTTCAGCGCCCAGATCAAGCATGACCTGGGCGCTGAAACCTGGGGTGTCGAATACCAGCCGGAAGCTGCTGCGCTGGCGGCGCAAAAACTTGATCACGTCATGACGGGCGGCGTCGAGGCGATTCTGCCCACCCTGCCCCGCCATTTTTTTGACTGCATTATTTTCAACGATGTGCTAGAACACCTGGTGGATCCGTACACCACGCTAGTCGAAGTGCAGCCATTACTGACCCACAACGGCGTCATCGTTGCGTCCATTCCCAACATCCGCCACTGGCCGGAATTTGTCGATTACACCTGGCGCGGTAACTGGAACTACCGCGATGACGGCGTGCTGGATCGCACCCACCTGCGCTTTTTCACCCGCCGCAGCATCGGCAACACACTGGACAAATGTGGCTATCAGGCCGTCACCATCGAAGGCATCAACCCATATGATTCACGCGGACAAAAGCTCGCCACATTACTATCTCTTGGCAGGCTGGCCGATACACGTTTCAAACAATACGCCGTCGTTGCGCGCCCCGCGCAGCAGGTCGCCCGCTAATGGGTAGAGCGATTGTCATGCGCGTCATCAGGATCGACTACGCATGAGTCGGGGGCAATCTATCCGCAGCAGCACTCAGTGGGTATTTGCCGGCGGCATCGGCAATCAGGCGCTAGGCTTTATATTCGGCGTCATTCTGGCGCGCTTGCTGGTGCCTGCCGATTTTGGCGCGCTGGTCACGATCCAGATTTTCACCGGGCTGGTCGGCTACATCGCAGGCGGCGGCATGGGTCAGGCACTCGTGCAATCACGCGAAGCCAGCAACGAAGACTACCAGATGGTCTTCACGCTGCAATTGCTGATCGGCATTGCCGTGTACGCAGCTTTTTTTGTATTTTCACCGCTCATCGCGCGCTGGTTCGACAATCCGCTCTACAGTAGCCTGCTCAAGCTGTCGGCGCTGTCGTTCGTGTTGCGGCCTTTCGTGAACGTCCCCAACGCCAAGCTGTTCCGCGAAATGCGCTTCAAGGAAAACACCTTCATTTCGATGTTCACCCTGCTGGTGTCCTCACTCACCAGCATCACCCTGGCCTGGCAAGGTTATGGGGTGTGGAGCCTGGTATGGGGCGGGCTGGCAGGTTCTGTAACCGGCATTTTCGTGGTCACGCCGATCTCCGGCTGGAAACCCGGCCTGCGCTTCGATTTTGGCCGCGCACGCGAGCTTGCCAGTTACGGCTTCAAGGTGTCAGCCAACGATCTGGCGGTCTATCTGCGCGGCCAGACCAGCAACTTCATCCTGAGTCACCAGCTCGGCACCACAGCTGTCGGCCTGTTCAACAAGGCCGACAGCCTGAGCCAGATGCCCAACAACATGGTAAGTGGCGCGGTCTACCACCCGGTATTTCGCGCGCTGTCAAAAGAGCAGGACAACCTCGACAAATCGCGCTATCTGTATTTTCGTGCAGTGAGCCTAGTCTGTTTGTATTCGTTGCCATTCTACGTCGGCCTGTGGTGGCTGGCGGATCCGTTCGTGCTGGCGGTGTATGGCGCAAAATGGCAGGCAGCTGCGCAACCGCTGACCATACTCGCGCTGGGCGGCCTGTTTTATGCGATTGAAAACCAGTCAGGCGCGGTCGCGGCGGCACAAAATCAGCTCGGCATCGAATTGCGTATCCAGCTCACCAGTTGGGCGCTGATGGCGGCTGCGGTGTATAGCGGCCTGCACTATGGCTTGAATGGCGTCGCCTGGAGCTTGCTTGCGGTATATGCATTCAATGCCGTCGCCATGAGCTGGCTGGCGCAGCGTTGCCTGGAGGCACGCTGGCGCATGCTGTTAGACGCACTCAAGGCGCCACTGCTGCTTAATTTCATACTGTTCGCTTGCCTTTGGCTGCTGGACCATTTCATTCACGCCCTAGTACACGACAAGCCGGTGGTGTATATGCTCGGCATGGTCGCGACCGGCGCCGCGTTTTATACCGTGTTGTTTCTGTTCATGCCACTGTCCGGCTTGCATACCGAACAGGCCACATGGAAACGCAAAATCGGCCTGCTACCGCGCTTGCAGCCAAAATAACCCGGTGTATGCAATGCAGAACAAGCCGCCCGATCCCGTCTCAGATACGAACGCCGCGTTGCGTGCCATCGCTTTTTATCTGCCGCAATATCACCCGGTGCCAGAAAACGATGCGTGGTGGGGAACCGGCTTTACCGAATGGCGCAATGTCGCCAAGGCAAAACCCCTGTTTCCCGGTCACTATCAACCGCACCAGCCAGCTGATCTCGGCTTTTATGACTTGCGCGTGCCGGAAGTGCGTGCGGCGCAGGCCGATCTGGCGCGTGCCCACGGCATCCATGGCTTCTGCTACTACCACTACTGGTTCAATGGCCGCCGCATCCTGGAACGCCCGTTCAACGAAGTGCTGGCATCAGGCGAGCCGGATTTTCCATTCTGCCTGTGCTGGGCCAACGAAAACTGGTCGCGCGCCTGGAATGGCGGCGAAACCGACCTGCTGCTGGCGCAGCAATACAGCGCTGCCGATGATCTCGCCCATATCCAGAGCCTGCTCCCGGCATTGAGCGACGAGCGTTACATCCGCATTGACGGCAAACCCCTGCTGGCGGTGTACCGCACCCAACTCATGCCGGATCCGGCGCGGACTGCCGATATCTGGCGTGAAACCGTGGCGCGCGCCGGGCTCGGCGAACTGTATCTGGCGCGCGTCGAAAGTTTTAGCGATGACATCAATCCCGCCAGCATCGGTTTCGACGCCGATATCGAGTTTGCCCCGAACTGGCGCCGCCTCGGCCACCCTTTGCACCGCGACACCCTGTCGTTATGGCGCATCAAACTGGGTTTGCTGCCGCAGGCTTTCCTGAAACAAACCGTGGTCAAATACGACAGCATGGTCAAGGGCATGCTGTCGCGGCCGAAACCCGCCCACGTGCGCTTTCGCGGTGTGTCGCCGGGATTTGACAACAGCGCCCGGCGCGCCGAAGGGGCGGCGATTCTGCTGGACGCCACACCGCAACGTTACGCCGAGTGGTTACAGCACATCGTGCGAGACACATTGAACGACCGGCAAGGTGACGAGCGCATCGTCTTTATCAACGCCTGGAATGAATGGGCTGAAGGCAACCATCTGGAACCGGATTTGTACCACGGTCACGGATTTTTACAGGCGACCGCTCAGGCGCTCGGCACGCCCCTACCCATCCGACAAAGCCATGAACCCCGCCCTCGACCCGATTAGCGCACGTCTGCTGCGCAATAGCCAGCCACCCGGCAGTCTCGCGCTGATGTACCACTCGGTCGCGCCCGGCAGCGGCACCGCAGACTGGCACTATGCCGTCTCGATGCAACGTTTTCGCGCCCAGCTTGACTTGTTGCAGGGCGAGGGCTGGCGCACCTGTCAGCTGGCCGACATGGCAGGCGCAGCTTTGCCGCCCCGCAGCATGGTCATTACCTTCGACGACGGCTATCAGGACAACTTCGCCGCTTTTGAAGAGCTGGCAAAGCGCGGCATGACCGCGAGCTGGTTCGTCGTCAGCCGCGATATTGGCGCGCTTGCCGCCTGGCAGGATTCCGGCAGCCCGCAACTGCCCATGCTGAGCGCCGCGCAGTTGCGTGAAATGCAGGCAGGCGGTATGGAAATCGGCGCGCACAGCCATACCCATCGACGGTTGACGCAATGCGATGACACCGGTCTCGTGAGTGAGTTGACGCAATCCAAAGCCACCCTTGAAAATCTGCTGCAACGCCCGGTCACCAGCCTCGCCTATCCGTACGGTGCACACGATGATCGGGTCGTGGCAGCGGCGCGTGTCGCCGGTTACCAGACCGCGTGCACCACCCGCACCGGCTGGGCGCAAGCGGGCAATGACCCACTACAAATTCGCCGCCTGAGTATCCATGCTGACGACAGTCTGAGCCGCTTTGCGCGCAAGCTGGCGTTTGCCGACAATGCCGTCGACTGGCTGTCGTTGCTGAATTACGCAAAACGCCAGCTGCTGGCACGATTACGGCCTGCCCGCACGCCATGACCGCACGCATTGCCATCATCATGCCATGCTACAACTGCGCGGCGCATCTGGCGACAAGCATCGGCAGCGTGCTGGCACAGACGTACACCGACTGGGAATTAATCGTGGTCGATGACGGCTCGACCGACACCAGTGCCGCACAGGTTGCCACACTCGACGACCCGCGTATCCAGCTGATACGCCAGGCCAACGCCGGGGTATCCGCCGCGCGCAATCGCGCCTTGCAGGCGGCCAATAGCGAACTGATCGCGTTTTTGGACGCCGACGACACCTGGGCACCCACTTTTCTGGAAGCCATGCTCAAAGCCCTGGACGCGCAACCTGCCGCCGTCCTGGCCTATTGCGGCTGGCAAAATATCGGCCTGCCGGGCGGGCGCGGCGCGCCGTTTGTGCCGCCCGATTATGAAACGCCGCACAAGCTAGAAACGCTGCTGGGTGGTTGTCGCTGGCCGATTCACGCCACCCTCACCCGGCGCGCTGCCATCACGACCGCAAGCGGCTTCAACCCACGCTACAGCCACGCCGAAGATTTTGCGCTGTGGTTGCAGATTGCCACCCAGGCACCGATTACGCGAGTCGCCGACGTACTGGCGTATTACCATTTTCATGGCAGCGCACAGGCGTCGGCCAATCACGCACGCGCTGCGCTGCAATTGTGGCAGGCGCAGCACGACTACGTCGCCGCCCACCCCGCGATGGCAAAACGACTGGGGCGCGACACGCTGGCACGGTTGACCCACGGCGCCGTGCTGGAGCGCGCCTATGTCAGTTATTGGGCACGCGATCTGGTCACCGCACGCAGCCTGTTTCGCCACGTCATGCGCCACGGCTATGGCAATGCGCACGACTGGAAATACATGCTGCCCGCCCTGTTACCGCTGCGCTGGCATCAGGCATTATTACGCTTACCCGCTGCACAAAAAAAACAACCGCTTTCGCACAAAGACTGACCATGCTGACTTTTGCCTTCTGCACCTACAATCGCGCCGACCGGCTGGAAAAACTGGTCGCAACCATGCGCGCGCAGGCTTGCCCGCTGCCATTCGAAATTCTGGCTGTCAACAACAACAGCCAGGATCACACCCTCGCCGTACTCGGAAAACTGGCCGACATGCCAGGTGTGCCGCTGCGCTTTGTGACCGAGACGGCACAGGGCATCGTCCCGGCGCGCAACCGGGCACTGGCCGAAGCCCTGCACAGCGATATGCTGGTATTCATTGACGATGATGAACTGCCGCGCCCCGGCCTGCTGCAAGCCGCCTGCCACGCCCTGCTCGATGAGGGTGCTGAATGCGTTGGCGGACGCATCGTGGTGAATTTTTCCCCGAATCTTCGCCCGCGCTGGCTGGGTGACGAACTGCTCGGTTTTCTCGCAGCAGTCGATTATGGCGCGCAACCCTTCTGGCTCAAGCAGGCCGATACGCCTGTATGGACTGCCAATGTGGCCTACGACATGCGCCTGTTTCGCAATGATCCGAGCCTGCGTTTCGACGCCCGTTATAACCGCGCCGGCACAACGCTCGGCGGCGGTGAGGATATCGCCATGTTCACCGAACTACTGTCACGCAACACCGCCTTGCGCTACTGTCCCGACATGCAGGTCGAGCATTTCGTCGAGCCGTGGCGGCTGCACCGGCGCTATTTTCTCCGATTGCATTATCAGGCCGGGCTGAGAAAGGGCCTGCACGATCTGCCGGACTACAGTAAAACCCTGTTCGGCGTGCCCCCATTCCTGCTGGCGCAATGCTTCCGGCAAGGGCTGGGCACACTTGCCTGCGTGCTGACACAGCGCGGCTGGTTGCGCCAGGCGATGAACCTGACCCACGCCTGGGGACTGCTGGTAGGCTACCGTCAACGTCAGGCACACCCAATATCATGACCCAGCCGACTGTCAGCATTCTCATGCCGGTGTACAACGGCGCCCAATTTCTGGCCAGCGCTATCGACAGCGCGCTGGCGCAGACTTATCCGGCGATTCAGCTGATCCTGGTCAACGATTGTGCCACCGACAATTCCGCCGAAATCATTGCCCGCTACCTGCCTGACCCGCGCATTACTTATTTGCAAAACGAATGCAATTCAGGCGTCGCCACCAGCCGCAACGTGGCGCTACAGCATGCGAGCGGCAGTTACATCGCGTTTCACGATCAGGATGACCTGTGGCTACCCAACAAGCTCGAACTGCAAATGGCGGCGCTTCAGCAGCACCCGGAAATCGGCCTGCTGCATACGCTCTATGCCCGCATTGATACCGGGGGGCAGTTATTCCCGGAATACCGCACGCTGGCGCAAGACGCATTTGGCAACCCTGCCGCCGACACCGTGGTGGGCGACGTGTTTGAAGAAATCTTCATCAGCAATGACATCCAGCCGCTGACCTCGATCATTCCCAAAGCCATGCTCGACGAAGTCGGCTGGTTCAACCCAGATTTGCCCGGTGTCGACGATTACGAGCTCTGGCTGCGCATCGCCCGGCGCTATCCGATTGCGCACCTGCAAACCATCACCGGCTACTGGCGTCAGCACGCCGCGCAGCAATCAAAACAGGGTTACACCATGCTACTGATCCGGCTCAAGGCACTGGATACGTTCCTCGCTGCCGACCCGGATGCGGCCAGCAAAGTGAACCGCAGCGCATTCGTGGCGCGCATGCACGGCATGAACCGGGGTGCCGCCAACCATTATTTTTACAACCTGCAAGACTACGCCCGTGCGCGCGGCTATTTCCGCCAAGCGCTCACGCTCAAACCCGGTGATATCGACTCGCGCCTCAAGCTGGCCTATTGCGCGCTACCCGATCCGGCACGTGACCTGATCCGCCGGATCAAGAACAGCCTTAAACGCCAGCCATCATAATCAGGGACGCAATCATGGCTCATACCTCACCCACCGTCAGCTTCACTGTTAACGCCTGCAATTCGGATGCACCGTATCTGGAGCAAACCTTGCGGCACATGTTCCGCGCACTGAATTTCGACTTCTGCGAAAAGCGCGTGGCCTATGATCCAGGGCGGCAGGAAGGCAAATACGCCGAACGCATCCAGGGTAGCCAGAATGTGGTCGAGGCCATCCTGCAACGCCTGCTGGCTGAAAAAATCATCGATCATGTGGATGTGATTCCATGGAACGAGGCCGAGCAGAATCGCATCCTGCGGCATTATTTTGGCCGTGCCGACATTGACCTGAAGGATTTTTCCGGCGCGCCCATCTATCAATATTTGTATGCGCTGGATTTGTGCCACGGCGACTACATTTTCCACGTTGATTCGGACATGCTGTTCTATCGTTCCGGCATGCAGTCGTGGATTGATACCGGGCTGGCGCTGCTGCAACGCGAGCCGCAAGTAATCGTCGCCACACCACAAGGCGGTCCGCCACAGGCAAGCAACTGGCTCGAACGGCTAACTGGCCGGTCATTCGAGGGCAAGCCAAAAAGCGCCTGGCACCACGCCGACTTCACTTCGACGCGCTACTTCCTGATGGACAAGGCGCGCTTCCACGCCTGTCTGCCATTGCAGCAAGCCAAACCGGGCGAGCCGCTGGAAAACAGCCTGAGCCACACCTTTACCGCCAAGGGCTATCAGCGCTGGTCGATGAACGGCTACGACCACTGGGCGATTCACCCGTGGAAACACGACGCCAATTACGTGCGCTATCTGGATGAGCTGATCTGGGCGGTGGAGCAGGGCATATACCCGTTCAAGCGCGCCGGCTTCCAGTGGGACATGCGCACCGAGGGCGAGCACATCAACGAATGGCTGGCGGTGCTGCGCGCCCATGGGCGTCCCGTCTGATGACCCCCACACCGCGTCTGGCCGTTGTCGTCTGCACCCATAACCGCGCGCAATCGCTGACCAAAACGCTCACGTCCCTGTATGCCTGCGGCTATCAGGGCGGCGAGACTATCGACATCGTGGTGATCGCCAACCATTGCAGCGATGACACGCTGGCAACACTGGCGACATTCCAGGCGCAACACAACCAGACACTGCTACGGCTGCGCTGGATCGAGGAACCGGTAGCGGGTAAATCACATGCCCTGAACACCGCGATTGCCCACACCGACAACGCTTATCTGTGCTTCATTGACGACGATCAGGTGGTGGAAAACGGTTACCTACAATACCTGCTGGCAGGTCTCGACACCTACCCGGACGACGCCATTCTGTGCGGCCGCATCTGGCCGGCGTGGGACAGCAGCGAGCCGCATTGGGTACACGCGCAGGAACCCTATGCCATTCCAATTCGTCCCTTTCCAGAATTTGATCTGGGCGCGGAGAGCCTCACGATTGCGCCCGAGCAACGCTTTCCCAGCGGTGGCAATATCACGGTGGCACGCCGCGTGTTTGCCGATATCGGCGGGTTTGGCGTTGATCTGGGTCCCACCGGGCACAACCTGGCGGGTGGCGAAGACCACGACTTTATTGGCCGCGCCGTGGCACGTGGCCACACCCTGCGCTACCTGCCCAGGGTACGCCAGCTACATGCCATCGACGCCGAACGTACCAGTACGCTTTACACCTTGCGTAAAAGCTTTTTTCGCTCACGCTCGCATTTCCTGATTCACGCCCAGGACAGCCAGCCCAGACTTTACATGGCGCGCAAAATACTCAGCCATCTGGGCAAGGCCGTTCTCACCTTCAACCCGGACCGGCGGTTTTTTTATCTGACCCGCTGCAGTGCCAGCGCTGGCGAACTTGCCGGGGCGCTGACGCAACATCCCCCACGCAATCCGCTGCGCAAACTCCCGCCTGCGGCCTGGCTAGCGCTATCAGTGATCGGACTGTTCGCTGTGCTGGCTGCATTCGTTCAACTGACCCCGTCGTTACGTCAACAGGTCGCCCACAGTGCGCTTATCGGGCTGGCGACCGCACTGCTCATTGCCCTGTTCCTCGGTGCCAAGTCGCTGCGGGATTTCTCGCAGACCGGTCCGCAAATCCAGGCCGAAATCCGCCACCATTATCGCTGGTACAGCTTGCTGGCATTTACCCGCCTGCTGGCCTGGGCCAGCCTGCTGCTGACCCTGATGGGCGCTTTCGGCAGCATTGTTTATGCTGCGCTGGCTGCCACCAGCGGGCTGCATTACAACGCCGGGGGGGCGGTGGTCGCGGCGCTGCTTAGCATCCTGATATTGAGCGGCCGACAATTCTGTCACCAGCTGGTGTATCTGCCAGCCAGTCTGGTGGCGTCGATGCACTACCGCATGAGCCGCTTGTATCCGCTCTGGCGCGCCCTCAACCCGGCACGCCTGCGCCGCTTTGACTGGTTGCTCAGCAGCCTGCTTGCGCTGGTGTTCGTCCTGGCCAGCCTGAATCTGGCAAGCCACGGGGAGCGCCCCATACTCACCGCGCTATGGGGCAGCCTTGCCCTGTTGCTTGGTCTGGCAAGCTGGGCGGCTGCGCAACGCGAAGCCATTCCGGTTCGCGCGCGCCGCAGCGACCCGCGCCCGAACATCCTCATGCTGGGATCCGACACATTGCGCGCCGACCGCCTGGGTGCCGCCAGTTATCGACGCCAGCTGACGCCCAATCTAGACAAACTCGGCGCCAGCGGCTGTCAATTCACGCAATGTTATGTGCCGTGCGCACGTACCGCGCCCAGCTTGATTTCACTGTTTTCCGGCACCTGGCCACACCGTCACGGCATCCGTGACAATTTTGTTGCCGACAGCGAAGCTCGCCTGTCCGTCCCGTGCCTGCCGCAACTGCTAGCCGACGCGGGCTATCTTACCCACGCGGTAAGCGACTGGTGCGGCGCGGATCTTGGCAAATTTTCACTGGGGTTTCAGCAGCTGGATGCACCGGACGACCAGTGGAATATCAAATATCTGATCCGCCAGGGCCCCAAGGATTTACGCCTGTTTCTATCGCTGTTCACCCACAACCGCTTCGGCAAACGTTTTTTGCCCGAGCTGTATTATCTGGCCGGGATACCGCTGACTAACGAAGTTGGACGCGATGCACGCACCCAGTTGTCGCGTCTGGCGGCAGCCGACCAACCGTTTCTACTCAACGTTTTTCTGTCTGCCACCCATCCGCCGTTCGGCTCGGCGTATCCGTATTACACACGCTACGCCGACCCAGCCTACGCAGGCGAATCGCGTTTCGTCATGGCGCGCCTCACCGACCCACAGGAAATCATCCGGCGCCAGGGCGACGGCCGCAAGGAATTTGACCTCGACCAGATACTGGATCTGTACGATGGCTGCGTGAAAAGTTTTGACGATGAAGCCGGACGCATCCTCGACCACCTCGCCGCGTGCGGCCTGGCCGATAACACCATCGTGGTGATGTATAGCGATCACGGCATGGAGTTCTTCGAACATGAAACCTGGGGACAGGGCAACAGCGCCGTGGGTGACTTTTCCGCACGCATCCCGCTCATCATCCGCGACCCGCGTGCAGCAGCTCGCAGCCCGGACAACCAGATTGTGCGCAGCGTAGACCTCGCTCCTACCCTGCTTGAGCTGGCGGGCCTGAGCGTACCCGCCACGATGGAAGGCGTATCACTCGCGGCGACCATACGGGGTGACAATACCGACCTCGAACTGGCCGCGTTCAACGAAACCGGCATCTGGATTACCGACCTGCCGGGCATGCCGGAAGACCACCTGCGCTATCCTAATCTGCTGGAGCTGCTGGAAGTGCCGGACAAAACGAGCGGCACGCTGGCAATCAAACCGCAATATCGCGACATCGTGTTCGAAGCCAAAGACCGCATGATCCGCGTCGGGCGCTGGAAACTGGTGTACCAGCCCCTGCACGATGGTGCGCACTATCAACTATTTGATCTGGAAACCGACCCGGCGTGTCAGCACAATCGCGTCGATGATGAACCGGAGCGGGTGGCGGTGCTCAAGCAGCAACTGCAGCAGTGGATGAAGCCGGCACCGCACGCCGCTGGGACATGAATGGGTACTCTACCCAGCGAAACGTCAAGGTGCCAGCCAGTACCAGCAAACAGCCAGCCAAGCCGACTACGCTCCAATAACTCAGCGCATCGAGACTGGCTATGGGTGCCCAGCGATTAACAAAATACAGCGCCAGAAACAGGATCGGACTATGCAGTAGATACAGGCTGTAGCTGGTGGCGCCAAGTAAACGAGCAGGCGCACTCACCAGCAGACCAAACAGCGAATTCCCCGCTGTGTGAATAAAAAACACCACAAACAGCATCACGCCTGCGCGCAGTGTGTACGCAGTATCCAAGCGCCAGAATAACAGCCCAAGGACGTCAAACACGCCAACACTGGCCAATCGACTCTGCGCCAGTCGCATCAACCAGGCGATGTTTTTACTCGACAGCCAGGCAGTCACTGCACCGAAAACGAAACTAAGCAGCACAATATGCTGATGCAACGTAAGCACCAGCGTGCTGGCGACCAGCACCAGCACAACGAAAGCAACATCTCGGTAAGCCCATGGCAGTAGCAAATAGAACAGCCACTCATAACGCAAGGTCCAGTACACCGAGTTGATGATCCAGCTTTTGTTGAGCCCATTCACATCAGGCAGATCCATGAAACCAAAGCTCATCCAGCGCAGCATCTGCGCCGCCAGATCAGGGTAGCCTGAACGCAGCATCAAGCAGCTGGCGATAAATGCGACGCCAAACACCAGCAGCACCGCATACATGGGCACCAGCCGTCGTAGCCTCGACTGAAGCAACTTAATGGAGTTGACCTTGCCACGCGTTTGAATCGCCTTGGACCAAAACAAAAAGCCAGTGATCATAAAAAACAGCGATACGGCAATCTGCCCCAGCAAGGTGTAGAACACCGACGGCGACACCTGCCATTTACCTGTTACGTAAAAGAAATAAAAAATGACTGCGTGATAAAAAATACTCCCAAGGCAAGAAAGCCGCGCAAGCCATCCAGCGGCAGATAGCACACGTGCGCATGCCGAACCAGATCGGCATAAAACGAACTGAATCGCACGATGCCCATAGCCAGCAACAACAGACCCGCACTCAGCAGGAAATAGGCCAGTGGACTGGTCATCAGCGTTCCGATCAGGGTTTAACGTTCAAGGGCAAAAACGACAGTAAGGATTGCCCGGTACGCCGATTTTATCCGGCACGACTGCTGCGTCGGCTGCGGGTTTGTTTACGGCGGCGGCAGCAGGCGCAGCGTCTGTCTTGGACGTCGCAGTTGGGTCGGGTGTCGTTTTAGCCGGTGCTGTAATGGCATTTGCTGGCACCACAAACGCCTTGCCGGACAGATTTTTGTAGCGCCGTTGCAGCGGCTTGTCCAGCGGCACGCGTTGCAGACCTTGTTCTACACTGGCGAGGGCTTTGGCTTTCTGCCCTGTGTCGCGATAGACATCGCTCAATACCGCGTAAGCCGGTGCGTAATCGGCATTGGCCTGGAGTGCAATTTGCAGCGCGGCAATGGCCTGGGCATTGCCTTTGGCGGCAGCCAGAATACGCGCCTTTTGCGTACCGATTTCCGCCCGCATCCAGAAGTCGGGCGTGGCATGCTCCAGCACATAGTCGTAGTTATTGATCGCCTCTTTCAGGTCATCGGCCTGTGCCACGCGGTTGCCGAAATCCTGAAAATAGCGATTGGCAAAATTCAACCCGAAACAATAGTGATGAATGTGCAGCCAATCGGGGCCAATACTGGCCGAATAAGCCGCATCGTCGCTCGGGTCCGCGCTCAGTTTTGCCTTGCAAAATGGTGGCAGTACCGCCAGTTCGCTGGCGGAAGGTGCAAACGGCGCCGCACTGACTGGTTGCGTGCCCAAACCAACGCCCAATGTCAGCACGGCCAAGCCAAAAATACGTCGTAAAAATCCTGATTTCATCGTCCTATCCTCTGCTTTAGTGAGCTGGTGCCTTATTGATCCAGCGCAGCCGTTTTTCTGGCCACCACTTCCCATGAAAAATCATCGAGTACGCGCGCCAGGCCGGCCTGACCCATGGCGGCTGAAACGTCGGCGGATTGCAGCATGTGTTGCAGCGCACGCGCCACCATCGCAGCCTGGTTGCCCTCTACCCGCATGCCGGTCACGCCATCCAGCACCGCCGCGCCGGTGCCGCCCGCCTGCCCGGCCAGTGCCGGTTTGCCGCACGCGGCGGCTTCGATGAATACCATGCCGAAGCCTTCGGTGTCGCCGTTGATTTCGCGGTTGGGCATGGCGAATACATCACAGGCATTGTACCAACGCGGCAGGTCGTCCGCACTGACGTGGCCGATCAGATGGACACGCGCGGCGACGCCATGTTCCCGCGCAAGCTCAAGCAGATAAGCCTGGTCTTCGCCGATGCCGATCAGCGCGTAGTGCACGTCCAGCCCGGCCGCGACCAGCGCAGGTAGCGACTTAATCACCTGATCGAAGCCCTTGCGCCGCGACAGGCGGCCAACCGACAGGATGAGCTTGCTCTGCCTGCCCGCACCGACAGACTGACGCAAATCTTCAAATGGCAAATCAGGACGAAACCGCGCCACATCCACACCCGGATAAATCAGCGTGATGCGTGCGGCATCGACGTCCATTTTGAGCAGTTCGTCGCGGGTGAATTCGCTGTTGGCAATCACCTGATCGGCGTGGCGCAGAGCAAAGCGCATCGCCTTGTATTTGCCGCCGCGCCCCCAGGTGGTGAGCTCTTCGCCGTGGGCGTAGATTACCACCGGGTGGAAAGTGAGCCGCGCCACCGCCCAGGCGGTCAGCCCTTCGGGCAGCGCGCGTCCGGCGTGAATCGCATCGAAGCGATGGGTGAGCGCCAGCCACAACGACTTGGCGAACAGATTTAGATACATGCCCAGCGATTCCGGCCGCAGCCAAGGCACGCGGCGCAGGTTGATGCGATGCACCCTGTTCGGATGGTGCGCATCGACTTCGGCCGCGCCAGGCACGTCGGCGGTCACAATATGCGTTTCCTTGCCCGACAGCCGCCGGTAGACCTCGGCAAACCAGACGGCAGTGCCGCCCTTGGTGGGCAGGAATAATTCGGTAAGCACCAGGTAACGCGGCATATCAGCCTTTTAAAATAGACAACAGATTACGCACACTAGCAATGCCAGGCGACTCAAGCAGTGACGGCAGCACGGCACGCACCGCCGCCCGGCGCTGGCCGGATTTGCTCAGCGCATAGCCCAGATTGAGACGTGCCTGGCGCAGCCGGACGGCATAGCCTTGGCGCACCACGGCGGGCATCAGCGCCATGTATTCACCGAGCGCGCGCAGCGTACGCACGTTTTCAAACTGCGCGCGCACCGGATCAGCACGCGTGGCGCTGGCCGGGTGGATCAGATACACCGCCATCGGCGCGCAGATCACCCCGACAAGGCGGCTACGCGCCACCAGCCGGATCAAAAAATGTACGTCTTCGCACACCTTGAATCCAGTGGGATAGCCGCCCAGCGCGAGAAACGTGGCAAGCGGCAAACTCAGCGTATGGGTATCGCCGAAATGATCGGCGACAAATGCCTCGAATTCTGCACCCTGCATGACCACCTCGCGCGCGCCCGCCGCCTTGCGCAGCAGCGCTTGCCCGGATGCCTTAGACAGCATCGAAGTACCCAGCAGCGTACCCGCCGGGTCGCGGTATTCGTAATCGCTGGTGAGGAAATCCAGCGTGGCATCGCGCGCAATCCAGTCAGCATGCCATTTCAGCCGGTTTGCGTAATACCAGTCGTCGGCGTCGAGAAACGCCAGCCAGTTGCCGCTGGCGGCACGCGCCCCAGCGTTGCGCGCTGCCGATACCCCGGCGTTGGCCTGATACAGATAGCGTACCTGGGTGCCGTAGCGCGCTGCCACGGCGGCGGTCGCGTCACTGGAGCCGTCGTCAACCACAATGATCTCGTGCGCCGGGCTAGTTTGCGCCAGCACCGAATCGATAGCGCGTGCCAACGTCGCAGCGGCATTGTAGGCGGGGATGATGACGCTGAAGCGGGGCGTGTTCATGCGCTCAATTGTTGCATTATCCATAACGGCAAGGCCAGCCCGGAGAGCCGCGCCAGCCGGGCAAAGCGCGGCAGCGTGTGGCTGCGCGTCAAGCCTGCGCGCAGGCGCCAGCGCAGCCCGGTTTCAAGCAACGCCGTATCGGTTTGCAGCATCGCCTCGGCAATCTGTTCTGTGCTCATAAAACGCAGCCCCGGATACGCACCACGCGCTTCAGTCAGCATGACATCCAAGGTTTGCAAGGATGCCGCTGCCGCTGTGCCGATAAAATTGAAGCGATGGGTTTCCAGCAGCGCAGGGCGTCCCAGCAGCGTTTGCCGTGCCAGCGCCGCCAGGCCACGCGCGGCATCGTGCCCTAGCGCCGGTTCAAAATACTGATCGCGCACCAGGTAGCGAATGCCGCTGTTGCGGCGTTCGCCATTAGGGTAGCGCACGCCGGAGTGGCTGCGCTCACCGTTGCGGATGACCCGCCCGTCGCCAATCGGTTTGCCGGCGGCATCACGACCTGTATGGCGCGTACCCGGCGTCACGATGTAACGCACGCCGTGCGCCGCCCAGGCGCGCTCGACGGCATCGTTCCAGACAAAGGTGGTGGGCACGGCCACACGCGCCGCCTGCCCAAAAATACGCGCAAACGTCGCGGTTTCCAGTGCCGCAGCGACGTCAATTTCGGCCACCGGCAGGCTCAGCGACGGCAGCACGCGGGCATCGGTCCAGCGGCTTTGCAGCGCCGACGGCAGGGCTTCGGTCGCGGGCCATGCCGCGCCAGTCAGCCACGCCGCCACCACCGAATCGGTTTGTGCGGCGGCCAGCACGGCAGGCGGCCAGTAGTGCTCCATGCCGTGCAATTGCGGCACGAATACGCCCGCCGCAATCCCGCCACGCAGCGCGTCGAGCACCGGTGCCAGCCGCGCGTCGTCGAACACCACGCGCTGGTAGGCCGAAGCTGTGGTCGTCGCCGTATCAACGACAGCGAGTATCACGCCCAGGGTCATTTTTGCGGGCTGGCCAGTGGCATCGCGATGGCGCAGCAACACTGCATGAATCGCCGTTAGCGCGGCCGCCTGTTCGAGCGGCCCTGCGCCCCAATCATCACTCTCGACCACCAGCACCGGCACGCGCCACACCGGTTCGTGCCACAGCGCAGCCAGCCGTTTGGCGTAAACCAGCAACAGCAGCGCCCAGACCAGCGGCACCAGCCACAATAAAAGTAGCGGGTTCAGACCAGGTACCCCATGGCGCGCGCGACCGGCTCGACGTCGGCCAACACGCGTTCGACTTTGTCGCGGTTGCGCCCGTCTTTCCATTTGTCCAGGCGGATTTCAGAAAACGCGTTGTACGGGATGTCCAGCACGTTTTCACAAAACGTCTGCATCGCGGCGTCGAACGGCAGGTCGGCCTCGTTGAACAAACGGCGGAATTCGCCGACCGGATCGCGCACCAGGTCTTCGTAAAACACCTCGCTCCACTGCGTCGGCGGGATGGCGCGCTTGGCGTCGAGGATCGCCTGATTGATCGCCGTGTACTGGAACGCGCAGACCGATTCGACCGGCGCGTTGAGGTAGGCACGCCAGCCGTCGGCGAGGAAAAAACACCACTGCTTGAAACGCCCGTGCTCGACGCCGACTTTTTCCGGCAGCGCGTCCGACCAGGTGGCAAATTCATCCGGCTTGCCCCAGCCTTCGATCAGCGAATTGAGGTTATCGCCCGGGCTGCGCTTGATATAGACGAAATGCGCGTCGGAGAACAGCGCGTGCAGATACGGCACACACAGGCCGTTCTGGTTGTTTTTGTCGACAAACCGCGTGCGCCCAGTCCAGGCATAAAAATAGCGCGAGACAAAGTTACGATCCGCCGCGCTGGCGTCCGCCGCATTGAGCGCGTGGGTATTCCAGTGCTTGTTCACCAGCGGGTGCAAGTCAACCCAGAAATCATGCGTCTCACGGTTAAGCGAGCCCAGCACCTGCGACTCGGAAAAGGTTTTGTACACCAGTGTGGTGCCGGCGCGGCTGCAGCCGACGATGATAACCGAGCGTTGTGCCGGGCGGCGACTGAATTGCCAGCGCAGCGAACGCACGCCGCGTTGAACCCGTGCAGCGTGATACTTGAGGGTTTTATCGACCTTTAGCCAGAATTCGCTCACGTTTTTCCTTCATCATAAATTGTCGTGCTTAGGGTACCATCACCGCTACAAAACCAAGCACACAGGGAGTGACTATGGCCGGAATTTGCGGCTGGCTGGACAGCAGGCTGGATAACTCGCGCGCGCAGGACATACTGGACACCATGACGGCGCAGCTCGACCGTCACCCGGCACGGCACGAACAGGCGCAGTTACCCGGCGCGGCACTGGCGGCAAGTTCGCCGTTCGGCGACATCAGCGTACATCAGGCCGACGGCGTAGCCGTGGCGCTGCGTGGCCGCATCCATAGCGACGACCCGGCGATTGCCGCTGCCATCGCGCAGCACGGTGCGGCGGCGGGCGTGCTGGTGGCCTGGCAGCGGCTTGGCCGCGCCGGGCTGACACTCATACACGGCAGCTTTGCGCTGGCGCTGTGCGACCCCGACAACCACACCGCGCTGCTGGCAGTGGACCGCAGCGGCATCCAGCCGCTGTGCTACGCCGCGATTCCCGGCGGGCTGGCATTTGCCTCGCGTGCCGACGCGCTAGGGGCGCATCCCGATGTCAGCCAACGGCTCAATCCCCAAGCGATTTTCGATTATCTGTATTTCCATTTTGTCCCTGCCCCCACGTCCATTTTTGAGGGGGTAAAAAAGCTCTTACCCGCGCAGTTTGTCGAATTTCGCAACGGCCAGCTTGAAACCGGCTTTTACTGGCATCTGCATTACGATGACCATGCGAGTACTTCACAAGCTACGCTGACCGGGCAGTTTCGCCCGCTGCTGCGCGAGGTCGTCGCCCGCGCCGCACGCGACGACCAGCCCGGCACTTTTCTATCCGGCGGCCTCGACAGCAGCACCGTCACCGGCACGCTGGCGCAGCTGTCCGCGACCCCGGTCAACACTTATTCCATCGGCTTCGAAGCCGACGGCTTTGACGAGATGGACTACGCGCGATTAGCAGCCAAAACCTTTGCCACCCAGCCGCACGAGTACTACCTCAAGCCTGCCGACATCGTTACCGCCATCCCCATCATTGCCCACGCCTACGACGAACCGTTCGCCAACGAATCCGCCGTACCGACCTACTTTTGCGCCAAGCTCGCGCACGACGACGGCACGCGCATCCTGCTGGGCGGCGACGGCGGCGACGAAATCTTCGGCGGCAACGCACGCTATGCCAAGCAGAAAATCTTCGAGGCTTACGGCCATATTCCCGGCTGGCTGCGCAGCGGCATCATCGAGCCGCTGGCACACCTGCCCGGCATGGCCGCATTGCCACCGGGGCGCAAACTGCAAAGCTACCTCCACCAGGCCAAAGTGCCGCTGCCGGATCGTATGGAGTCATACAATTTCCTGCATCGCACCCCACTGGCTGAGATTTTCAACGCCGACTTCCTCGCCAGTATTCAACCCGATCAGCCCGGCGAACTGCTGCGCGAGGTCTACCAGCGCAGCGATTCAGCACATTTCATCAACCGCATGATGCACCTCGACCTCAAGTTCACGCTGGCCGACAACGACCTGCGCAAGGTCGGCCACATGACCGAGGCCGCCGGCATCGAGGTACGCTATCCCTTGCTCGACGACGCGCTGCTGGATTTCTCCGGTGAAGTGCCGGTGCACCTCAAGGTCAAAGGCACACGCCTGCGGCATTTTTTCAAGGAAGCGGTGCGCGACCTGCTGCCTCCTGAAATCATCAACAAATCCAAACACGGCTTCGGCCTGCCATTCGGCGTCTGGGCCACCACGCACGCGCCGCTGCGCGATCTGGTGCAGGACAGCCTCGCCGCATTCGAGCGCCGCCAGATTCTGCAACCCGCCTACCTCGCCGAGCTACGCCGCCAGCACCAGAGCGGACACGCCACCTACTACGGCGTGATGATCTGGGTGGTGATGATGCTGGAGCTGTGGCTTAGCCAGCGCCGCCTGTAAATTACGGCTCGCGCGAACGACGCACAAACGGCTGCGCCACCGTGCGCACCGGCGTAATCACTGTTCTGCCATAGGGCGCGGCCTGCTTCAGCGCCACCACGCCGGTCACCACCATGATGGCGATCAGGTGGTAGTACAGGTCAAAGTTGGCCAGCCCGAGAAAGGTACCCGCCGAGGCAAAGCCGATCATGCTGACTTGTAACATGCGCGCCAGATCCGCCGCCCATTTTCGCTCTGGATCCTTGCCGCATTCACCGATAATGCGTGCGCCCTTGCGCCAGGTCAGCCAGGCCAGCAGCATAAACAGGAAAAAACCTGGATAGCCATGCTCGCCCAGCACCTCGAAATAGATGCTGTGCGCGTCATGCACGTTATATGGGTCGGGCGCGTAGACCTTGAAAGTATCCACCTGAAAAGTATCAAAACCGCCACCCACAATCGGCCTGTCCTTGCTCAGGTTAAACGCCATGTGCCAGGCGTTGAGCCGCCCCAGCGCCGAATCATCGGTCTGGTAGGTATCGATGGTATCCATGCGCTGGTACCAGGAAGCAGGCATGATGCTGGCAATCGCCGCCACAGCCAGCACCATAATCAGGCCGGTAAACAGCTTGTTGCGGGTTTTCAGCCAGAGGAAACCGCCCATCGCCACAGCGCCGAGCAGCGCGCCGCGCGACTGACTGCCCACCACCGCAATCGCACACAAAAATACAGATGCGGTGTAGGCGTGCCGCTGCCATATCTTTTTGGCCTGCATTTGCAAAAACCAGAGTAATGGGATGGTCATGATCAGCGCCAGCGCCATCTCATTGTTGCCGCCAATGAAGGTGCCAAACGGTCCCTGTACCCGATAGACGCCACCATGCACCACAGTAAAAATGCCGCCCTTGATGCCGTAAAAACCCAGTGATAGCGCGATCACCAGCACCAGCCGTTCGATTTTTTCGCGGTTGTTGATCAAGATCATGGTCAGAAAAATCATCAGCTGAATCTTGGCGACTTTCTCCATCTGTAGCCACGCCAGCTCGGGGTGTAGCGAGAAAATCGTCGTCACTAGCATCCACAGAATCAACAGCAGCAGGGTGATGCTCTCACGCGTCCAGGGCATTTTTTTCGGCTCGCGCGAGAATACCAGCGCCACCAGCGTAACCAGTCCGACCAACAGGGAAAACGGGAAAGTGTAGGCAAATCCCCACGCCAGCCGGTGCGGGTTCATATAGCCCAGCCACGACCACATATAGATGCCGACGTACGGCTTGCTGAGGATGTAGGGCAGCGAGCCGAACACCACCAGCGTGACGAATAAATCTCTCATGCTGCATTTCTCCTGCCAGTGTCTGCGCCGGGCTGCGGCACCACGTGGCTGATGACATAACGGTATTTGCCGGATTTTTCCTTGGCAACTTCATTCACACGCTCGATTTCCACCCGCACGCCCTCGCCCAGGCGCTGGCGTATACCCGCCTCGATTTTGCCGATATTGGCTTCGTCAAAAACGGTATCGGTGGCGAGCAGGATACGCGTATGGGTGAGGCTTTCCTGCACGATCTTGAACTGACGTACGCCGGGCAGATCGCGGATCACATAAATCAGTGCCAGCCCGTGCATCACAGTGCCGTCTTGCGCCACCAGAAAATCGGTGCTGCGGCCTTCGATGGCTTTAAGTAGCGGCAGGCCGCGCCCGCACGCACACAGTGCGTCGTCGAGCACGCCGATGTCGCCGGTGCGATAGCGGATGAACGGAAAATCACCAGTGGCCAGATGCGTCACCACGACTTCGCCGGATTCACCGTGTGGCAACACCTGCCCGTTGGCATCGACAATTTCGATGATGATGTCTTCGGCAGTCAGGTGCATCCCCCCTGCCCGGCACTGGTGCGCGATGAAGCCCGCATCGCGCCCACCGTAGCCGTTCGCCACCGGGCAGCCGAAGGTTTTTTCGATCTGCGCGCGTTGATAGTCGTACAGCGCTTCAGAGGTTACAAAGGCAACTTTGATGCCCAGATCATTCATGGCAATGCCGCGTTCATCGGCATAGTGCGCGATGTGCGCTAGCGCAGATGGATAGCCGAACAGCATCTTCGGGCGCACCTGCCGAATCTCAGCCACAAAATCATCCAGTTTGCGCGTCGACATTTCGAACGCAGGCAATAGCCGGGTGCGGAGTAATTTGTCGCGCCACTGCTTGATGCGATCCTGTTTGCCCAGTTCGATGGGCGAACCCCATACCACGATTTCCGGGTCTCCGATGTCCACGCCCCACCAGCGCGTGGCACGCCACTTGGCCGCCACGTCGTGACTGACGCGCTCGCGGCCAATGAAAAAAATTAGCGGCTCACCGCTCGACCCACCTGTGTTGAAACGCGCCAGCCCGACCGCATTGTCGGCCTTGAGCGCGTCCAGATGGGCACGGATATCGGCCTTGGTGAGCAGCGGCAATTGCTCCAGCCCGCTCAAGCTGTCCAGCAATGCCGGTTCAAAACCAATACGTGCGAACAGCGCACGGTAATACGGTACGTGCGCCTGGGCGTGCTGCAACAAATCACGTAAGCGCGTTAGCTGCCAGTCTGCCAGACGCGCCGCATCCCACCACTGGCTACGCTCCATCTCACGGTGCACCGCCACCGTGGTGTGATGTTTGAGACGTTCGTGCAAGGGGAACAACAGCTTGGCGGTGAGCGCGGTATACATGGTTTATCCCGTACAGGTTGGATTAGACAGCGCACGAAACCGCGCACTCAAGTCTTCGCACAGCTCACGCACCGGCGCTGCAATCGCAGGTGGCTCGCGCCGATGGATCGAGCTGGCGAACACCTGGCTACTGACAAATGGCGTATAGCGCAGGCCAAGAAATTCGAAAATGCGCGAAAATTCGCGCTGCGACGCGGTGACCAGGTTTTCATAATGCGCCAGCAGCACGCGCTCATCGCTCGCCAGTTGTTGTTCAAAATACAGCACGTTGCGGAAATACCAGATCAGCCCCGCTGCTGTGGCGTCGTCCATGTCCGGCGTATACAGGCTGCGCACCAGGGCGTGGGTGGCATCCGACATGCCGCGCCCACGCCAGCCATTGGCGTTGCGATCCTGCGCGATACGGCTAACCTGCAGCGCGAAGTTCTTGAACGACACCAGTGCCGAACTCACCGCATCGGTGTAATCGCGCACCATCCATACCGTTTTGGCAGGGCTAAAGGTCGTCATCAGAGATTTCAACTGGTCCAGTTCACATAATGCTTTGATAACGAATACTGGGGCGTGTGACGCCGCACCCAACCGATGGATCACCGAGCTTGGGCGCATTCCATAGTTGTCGAACGCACGTGCATCGGACTCGTGATACATATCCGTTTCCCGGCTGCGCTCTAGCACGTCCATCAGCATATTGGTGCCGGAACGCTGCATGCCCGCAACAAACACATACAGGCCCGGCGTTTGCCTGTACAACTGCTGATAGGCCTTTTTGGCAATGAGCATCGCTTCATGCTGCATCCGGGCAACCGCCTTGTTGAACACGCTGCGCCTAGCCAAGCCGTCCTCCTTTTTGCATTGTGTGTGCAGCAGCGGGCTCAATGCATCGCTGTGCGTAAATCGCACTAAACTCATCCACCAATACCGCTACCCGTGTTTGCCAGTCGTTGTCGCGCGCGTAAGCCAGTATCGCGGCGCGATCCCAGTCTTTTGCCAACGCCACCATGAGCGCGTCACGCAGCGCGGCGTGGTCATCAAATGGCACGATGCTGCCCAGTTCAGCGCGGCACACCACTTCGGCATTGCCCCCGACGTCGGTCGAAATCACCGGCAGGCCGCACGCCATCGCTTCCAGAAACACATTGGCCCATCCTTCATTGCGCGTCGACAATACAAACACATCGGCAGCCGACAGCGGCCACTTGAGTGACGCAGCGGGTAGAATACCGAGAAAACGCACGTGCGCCTGCACGCGCAGTTCAGCTACTTGCTGCTCCAGCTCGGCACCCATATCGCCCTCAGCGCTGGCCCCGCCAACGATCAGTAATTGCAGTTCTGGATAGCGCGCAATCAGTTCAGGCAGGCAGGCAATCACGCGGTGAAAGCCCTTGCGTTCAACCAGCCCGCCGACCGAAATCAGCACCGGCACATCGGCGGCAATGCCCAGCTGCGCACGCGCCTGGGTACGATCCACCGGGTGAAATTTTGCAGTATCGACGCCGTTACCCACCACCCGCACCTTGTCGCCNNNNACCCGTGTCGCCGCCTGCAACGCGCTGACCAGACGCGGGCGCAGCGCCGGGTTTCGCGCATGCGGTACTTCGGTGCCCCGCAGCGTAATCGTTACCGGCACGCGCAACCAGCGTCCGAGCAGGGTTGCGGCGTAGCCATCCGGGTAAGCAAAATGCGCGTCCAGAATATCGAGCTTGCCCGCGCGCTGCAGGCGTTTGACGGTGAAATAACACGACAGCGCCATGAACAGCCCGTCGAACTGTTTGAACATCCCTGGTACCGAGAAAAAGCGTGGATGCAGCACGTCGATGCCCTGATGACTTTCGCGCCGTGGTGCCGCCGGACGAAAATGCGGCTTCCAGCGCCGCAGCAGGGTTTGCCCCGGAAACCACGGCTGCGGCGACACTACGGTCACCGGCAGCACTGCACCGACACGGAACATACGCTCGCGGATGAACGGTCCGGCATTGGGTGCACCCGCGTGTGGAAACAACGTGGAGAACACGACCAGGTGAGATTTCATGGTTGCAGTGTCTGCCGTTTGGCGTAGTCGTACACTGCCGCATAGCGCGCCACGCTGGCAGCCCAGGTACGCTCGCTTTCGACGAAGCGGCGGCCATTGGCAGCCAGCTGCGGCCAACGCGCCGGTTGATTCAACAGGCCGAGCACTTTATCCGCCAGGTCTTCGGCGTTACCCGCGCGGAACAACACACCGGTTTCCCCATCGCGGATCAGCTCCTTGTGCCCACCGACGTCCGACGCCACCAGCACGCGCCCCTGCGCCATCGCTTCCAGTGGCTTGAGCGGCGTAACAAGCTCGGTCAAGCGCATCGACAAACGCGGATACACCAGCACGTCAACCAGATCATAATAACGCTGCACCTGATCGTGCGGCACGCGGCCGCTGAACACCACTTTATCAGCGATACCGAGTGCGCTGGCCTGCGCCTTGAGCACGTCTTCCTGCGGCCCGCCGCCGACCAGCAGCACGCGTACATCCAGCGTACTGCGGAGCATCAGCGGCAACGCCTCGAGCAACAGATTCAGGCCTTCATACGCATAAAAGGAACCGAGAAAACCCAGTACGCGCGTGCCGGTCAGCCCGAGTTGCGCCTTGAGTGCCGCATCCGGTACGCCGCTGACGCTGAATTTTTCCACATCGACCGCATTCGGAATCACGGTAATTTTTTCTGCCGCGACGTCCTTGCGCGCGACCAGGTCGCGGCGTAGGCCTTCGCAAATGGTAGTCACCGCGTCAGCTTTTTGTACCGCCCAGGTTTCCAGCGCACGCGTCATGCGGTAGCGCGGCCCCCATTCGCTGCTGGTGCCGTGATCGACTGCGGCGTCTTCCCAGAATGCGCGGATCTCATACACCACCGGGATATTCAAAGCGCGCCCGACACGAATCGCCGGGATGGCATTGAGCACCGGCGAGTGCGCATGCAGGACATCCGGTTTTTCACGTTCGACCACTTCACGCAAGCGACGCTCGGTGGCATTCATCAGCGCAATCATGTTCCACAACGGCAACCGCGCCAACACGCCGGTGAGTGCAGGCGTGCGGTAAAAATGCAGGCCGTCCACCATTTCCTCGGCCACTGTGCAATTCACCTGCTTGGGGCTGGTGAGGTGTTCGGTGTCCCAGCCGCGTTTGCGTTGCTCGCGCAGGATGGCAGCAGTGCGAAAGGTGTAACCCGAATGCAGGGGGATGGAATGGTCGAGGATGTGCAGGATTTTCATGGATTTGCGACGGGCTTGCGGCAGACCAGCCAGAAATTCAGCCAGGACAAATCCTGGTCATTCAGATGGCGAAATGGGCGCGCCAGTTTGGGACGCACGAGATCAATCAGACCTTGTTCTAACACGACTATAGGGCGCAAGGCCAGGGTTTCCAGACCACTGATTTGCACCACTGCGCGATAACGGTCGACACGCCAGCGATTGGGGACGCCCTTGTGTCCGTACATCCAGCCCCACAAACGCGGCGGCCAGCACAGGAAATCGAGTGGATTGTGGCGATGCAGGCCGTGGCTGCGCAAATCGACCATATGAATCGCCGTCGCACCCGGGCGCAGTGCTGCGTACATGTCGGCAAATGTGGCAGTGAGATCGTTGACGTGTTCCAGCACGGCGCGCGACACGATCAGGTCGGCCCAGTCAGCCAGCCCGGACAAACCGCTGGGCGTGACCCGATACGCGATATGCGCCGGGTTGAAACCGCTGTCAGGCTGGCCTGGTGTGACAAAGCAGTGTTCGGCGCGCGCACGCTGTGCGGCAGGCAAGTTCGTTACCAGCTGCTTGAGCACCTTGATATTCTGCGCCGACAAACGCAACAGCGGGAAGCGGTCTACGCATACCACACAGCGCGCGCCATACGCCACCATCAGCAGCGCCACGGCGGGCATGTCGCCCGGCCCATATTCGACTACCTGTTTGTCGTGCAGATACGCCGGTATCGCGTCGGCGGCGATGCTCAATTCCTGAAAATAGTCATAAAAACAGCCGCGAAAATAGTCTGCCGTCAGCCCCACGCCGACCTCTTCGCCACGCCCGGTCTGACCGGTCAGCCGCACATACAGCGCGGGCATCAGCCAGGCAATCTGATCGGTGGCAATGGCGCGCACGATGCGCCCCAGGTTTGTGATGAAATCGAGCCAGTCCATCTAGCCGCCCTGCGCTGCTGAATACACGGGCGCGACCACGACTTGCTGCTCTGCGTTACGCAAAAACGCCTCGAACATCAGCACCGACCACAAGGCCGCGCCGTAATCACGGCGACCGCTGGCGTGCTGATCGACCATTTCCTTGAGAAAC
>DMQT01000196.1:3888-13853 GCA_003455595.1 Betaproteobacteria bacterium | reverse complement strand
ATGTTCTTGCCCTCGCTGCCCTTGAGTTTCAGCGCTACCGGCAGGCCGGACACCCATTCCACCAGTTGATGATCGAGCAACGGCACGCGCACTTCGAGCGCGTGCGCCATGCTGGCGCGATCGACCTTGGTGAGGATATCGCCGGGCAGGTAGGTTTTCATGTCCAGATATTGCACCCGCGACACGGCATCGTGCGCCGGGTTGTGGGCGTCGTGGCGACGTAGCACTTCCACCGCAGAATAGCCTTGCAGCTGGCGTTTCAGCTCGGGTGAAAACAGCTGATTGCGCAGCGCATTGCTGCACACCGACACGCCGTGAAAATAGCCTTCCACGCTGTCGCGCGCCATCGCCTCGAAGGTGGTTTTGGCGCGCAGCACCTTGGGTGCCCAGTCGGCTTTGGGATAGCCGCGCCCGAGCGCACCAAATAGTGGGCGGCGCAGGCCGAGCGGCAGCGCACCACGCATTTTTTCTTCGTAGCCATGCCAGCGGTAGCGCCGATACCCGGCGAAATTTTCGTCGCCGCCGTCGCCCGACAGTGCCACCGTAACGTTCTGCCGCGCCAGCTGGCACACGCGATAAGTGGGCATGGCCGAACTATCCGCATACGGCTCGTCGTACAAATGCGCGAGTTCGTCGATCAGCGCAAAGTCATCGGCTTCGACCTGACCGACGCGGTGCGCAGTCTGGTAGCGCGTAGCGACTTGCTGGGCATATTCGGCTTCGTTGTATTTGGGATCGCCAAACGAGATCGAACAGGTATTCACCGGCTGATCCGACAGCCCCGCCATCATCGCCACAATGGCGGAAGAATCCACCCCGCCGGACAAAAATGCGCCCAGCGGCACCTCGGCCACCATGCGGATTTTGACTGCTTCGCGCAGGCGCGCGATGGTCTCGTCTGCTGCATCCTGTTCACTCATCGGGGCGAGCGGCGTGAATGGCACATCCCAGTATTCGCGCGGCGCAGGCAGGCTTTTGCCGCGCTGTAACGTAAGCGTATGACCGGGCGGCAGTTTCAGCGCCTGCTGGTAAATGGTGCGCGGCTCGGGCACGTAGCCGTAACCGAAATAATCCTCGATGGCGAACGGGTCGAGCGTGCGCTTGAACTCGGGATGCGCGGTCAAGGTTTTAAGCTCGGAACCGAATACGAAGCAGTCATTGTCGAGCAGCGCGTAGTACAGCGGCTTGACGCCGAGCCGGTCGCGCGCGAGGAAAAACACCTGCTGCTTGCGATCCCACAGGGCAAACGCAAACATGCCGCGGAAATGCTGCACGCAGGCCTCACCCCATTGCTCCCATGCGTGCACGATGACCTCGGTATCGGAACGGGTGCGGAAGGTATGGCCGAGACGCTGCAACTCGGGAATCAGCTCGACGAAGTTGTATATTTCGCCGTTGAACACGACCACCACACTGCCATCCTCGTTGAACAGCGGCTGCTGTCCGCTGGCGATGTCGATGATGGACAAGCGCCGATGGCCGAGACCGACACCGGGTTCCAGGTGCAGGCCAGCCTCGTCCGGGCCGCGGTGCGACTGGATGTCGTTGATGCGCGACAGCAGCTCACGGTCGATCGCGCGCGTGCCCGTCAAGTCAAAAATACCAGCAATTCCGCACATGTAACTGATTCCTCTTTTGGCCGTCTTTTGCAGGACGGTTCGTCATTATTGTCAGCCAGCCAACACTTGGTCGTAGACCTGTTCATATGCCTGCGTCATGGCGTCCAAGCTGAATTTGCGCTCGATTTTCTGACGCGCAACCTGACCCTGACGCGCAGTCATTTGCGGGTCGTTGAAATAGTTGAGCAAGGCCTGTGCCATCGTCTCCACATCGCCCACGTGGACCAGTGTGCCGTTACTGCCATCCTGCACCAGTTCGACGTTGCCGCCCACCGCAGTGGCTACCACTGGCAGGCCGCTCGCCTGGGCTTCAAGGACGGTGTTGGAAATGCCCTCGCCCAACGACGGCAGCACAAACACGTCCATCGTACGCATCAGCTCAGCGATGTCATGGCGTTCGCCCGGCAGCCAGGCCAGCGCCTCGGCACCCGCCTGTTTTAACAAGGCGAGACACGGCGCACGCGCGACACCCTCACCGACAATCACTAGCCGCGCGTGCTGCCGTGCATCGGGCTGCAATTCCAGCAGACGCAAGAACGCGCGCACCAGGGTGGGATAGTCTTTTACCTCAGCCATGCGCCCGACACTGCCGAACACCAGCACATCGTCAGGCGCAAAGCCCGCCGGCAAGCCAACACGTGGTGCGATGCGCGGATGAAACTGCACACTGTCCACGCCGCTGTAAATCTGCGTAATGCGGCTGACGGGTACGCCCACTGTGGTTTGCAGCCAGTTTTGCAGATCGCGACTGACGCTGATGTAATGCCCGACTAATGGCCGGGCGGCGCGGCGCAGCAAATTGTATTTTCGGTTGCTGCCGTCCAGGTCGAACACATCGCGGCCGTGTTCGCCGTGCACGCGGCGGCGAATACCGGCGGCGGCGGCGACAAACTGACCTTCCAGCGCCGACAGGTTGCGTGTGTGCACCAACGCCGGGCGCAATGCGCGCAGCGTACGCCACAGCTTCGGATAAATCGACACGTCGCGTCCGGGTTGTTTGTGTAGCGCGTAAAACGGCACCGGTTGCGCCACGATGCGCTGGCTGTAGTCGGTGTAATCGGTCAGGCACACTACGGCGTGGCGGTACTTATACGCAGGCAGGCGGTTAAGGATATTGACCATGCCGTTTTCCATGCCACCCACCGCGAAGTGGTGCACCACGTGCACGATAAGGGGCGCACTCAACGCTGCGCGGCCTCACCCAGACTGGTGGCGATGCTGTCGCGCATGTCGTGGATAAAGGCACGCAATACCAGTTTGGCAGCCTCCAGATCGTCGGTATAGGGCGTGGCGATGACGATGGCGGTACCGTCATCGCGCTTGCCCAGCACCTTGTCGCGCGCAAGCAGCAGCTTGGCCAGATAGTCATTGGTCAGATCACGCCCATCGAGTTGATCCCAGCGCAACACCAGCAGTTTTTGATCTGGCGCGCGCAGGCGTGTCTGGATGACTTGAGCAGGTGTCATACCCAGCGCTGGATCGAGCACGGCTTCGCCGATATTCGACCAGCGCGGATGTTTTTGCATAATCATGTAATTCTGGCTGGTAATCAGCTCCGAGTCCTGCCGCTGGGTACGGTAGTAAGCCAGATACAGCATCACGTGCTGGCCGTTTTTGCTGTAATACGCGGCGTGCTGGCCGTCGGGTCCGACGTAGTGCGGCTGCCAGTCAGTAAACGGTGCAGTCTCGGCCACCCAGCCGTTGGCCGCAGCGGGCGAGGCGATCTGCACGGGCGTGGGCGCGGCACTGTGCGCAGCCAGCCAGGCTGCATAAGCCGGGCCGGTCAGCACCACCAGCAATGCCAGCAGCGCGGTCAACAGCAGCTTGGCCACACCCACTACGGCAATAATGCCGGTGCGTGGCACCGGCGCGGCCTCATCCTGATCCTGACGCCAATAGCCGCCGATCCAGAACATCGCCAGCATCACCACGCCGAACCAGACCCAGCCATAAATCAGATGGTCGACGCCGAGTGCCAGTTTCATGTCCGACAGGTCGGCGATCATTACAATCATGTAGGCACGCATGCCGTTGGCAAGTACCGGCACCACGATTGCCGCCAGCGAAAAAATAATCCGCCGCGTGAGGCTGCGGTAAGTGAGGTAGGCGTACAGCACGCCAAGGGTGAACGAGGCAATTAAATACCGCAGCCCGCTGCAGCCTTCCACCACCGACCATTCGCCGCTGGGAATGGTGAAAAACGTACCCTCCTGATACACCGGAATGCCGGTCAGCTGCAGCGCCTTCACGGTGAAATTGGCGGTGAACGTCATCATGTGCGGAATCAGCGCTTCGCCCATCGGCACCGCCAGCAGCAGGAAGCCAAGCGGGAACGCCATCGCACTGACCACGCGCAAACCCAGTAGCGTCCACACCGCAGCCGGGATCATCGCCACCAGCATCAGCTGTTCGCCCACCAGCACGCCGCCGCTGTGGGCAAACAGCCAACCCGCCGACAACAGCAACAGCAAACCCAGGCCGCGCCAGTCTGGCTGGTAAGAAAGTTGCGCCAGCGCGTCGCGGCGCCGCCAGATCAACCAGATGCTGATGGGGAAAATCAGGAAACCGTGGGCAAAAGTTTCGGAGCGATCCCAGATCGCTACGGTGGACGCCGCAGTTGAAAAGAAAATCAACAACAACAGCACCACAGTTACGGCAGTGATCAGACTGGCGGCAAGCCAGCCGCGCACCGCCGGGGTGGACAAGGGAGGTTGCAGGGTGGCGCTCATGAACGGTGCTCCGCGAGAGATACGATTTGGGCTGTTAGTGTCGGTGTGGCGTTGGCTGTACGGTCGAGCAGGGCGTCAACACGCCGCAGGTTATCCTGCCAGGCGTAGTGTCCCAGCATGGCGCTGCGTGCCGCCGCACCCATGCCGGGGTGATGCCCATCGAGTACTGCGCCAATGGCGGCAATGAAATTCTGCGCGCCATCGGCAATGAGAATATCCTGGCCTGGATGCGCCTGGATGCCTTCCAGCGCTTGCGGGCTGGCAACCACCGGCAGTGCCATCGCCATGGCTTCGAGCACTTTGTTTTGCACGCCGCGTGCAATACGCAGCGGCGCGACGGCGACACGCGCGTGCCGCAGCCACGGCCGCACGTCGTCAACCCGCCCGGTCACCGTCACCCCCGGCAGGCGTGCCAGATCTCGCACCGCCTGGGCGGGTCGGCCGCCGACGATGACCAACTCGACGTTGGCGTAGCGCAAACGCAACACCGGCAAGATCATTTGCGCAAACCATACCACTGCGTCCACATTGGGCCAGTAGTCCATCGCGCCGGTGAACACCAGCGGCAGACTGACCGCCGGGTAGGGATTGGGATAGTCGCGTGCGGGTGAAAAATAATCGAAATCCACACCGTTGTTGAACCAGCTCACGCGCGCGGCGGATTCGGGTGCCAGCTGGGCAAAATGGCGTGCTTCGGCTTCCGATACAAACAACGCAGCGTCACTGTGTGCGGCTAATTTCCGTTCCCACGCCAGCAGGGTACGGCCTTCACGGCGGTACAGCCAGGACAGCGGCCAGCGCTTGCTGAGCGCGTACTGGGTCCACTTGTCTGAATCGACATCGACAAAATCGACCACGCTGTGCAAACCCGTGGCGACTGGTACGAACTGTCCCATCGCCGCCGAAAACACCAGTACTTTGCTGACGCGGCGCGATGCCAGCGTTTGCCGCACCCAGCGCTGCATGCCGCCATGGGCGTAATACGGCAAGGTCAGTGGCGCGTCGTGCAGCAACCCAGTCAGACTTTTAAACTTGGCGCGACGCGGGTGCAGTGCGGCAAAATAGGTCTCGCCGCACAGCGTGCGCAGCATATCCGTATGTTGCCAGTCATCAGCGTCGTCGACAAAACAGCCCAGATGCACGCGATAGCGCTGCGCCAGATGTTTGAGCAGGTGATACGAGCGTATCTTGTCACCCTTGTTGGGCGGGTAAGGAATGCGGTGCGCCAGGAACAACAACTCTTCCATATCCTGGCTAACCGAGATTTTTCACAATGTGCGGGCCGATGATATTGGCCAGCGTCAACGGCATACGCTGCCACGCTTTGATGAACAGGCGGTATTTCGGATTGAGCGGGTTATGGTCGGGTACCTGTTGCGCGCGCACCAACTGGTATTCGTAATGCAGTGGCTGCGGCTCGAAACCCCAGTTTTTCTTGAAATCGTGCGAGCCGGTACCGACTTTGCTGCGTCCGAAATCGAACACGCGGCAACCTTTTTCGCAGGCGCGGCGCATCACTTCCCAGTACATGAAGTCATTGGCCGCCACCGCGCGCGCCTCGGCTGTACCGCCGCCGTAATACGGCAGCACTTCGTCGCGGAAATAGAAATTCATCACGCTGCTGACCACGCGCTCATCCAGCGTAATGGTGAGGACTTCACAATCATCAGCGAATATCGTCTTGAGCAGACGGAAATACTTGCGCGAAAACACTGGCGTACCGAGTCGGTGTACGCTGCTGGAATAGGCCAGATAAAACCGCTCGGTGCCGTTGTCCACGCTGCTCACCAGGCCGGCCTTGATGCCTTTGCGCACCATGGCGCGCTGCTTGCGCGGGATGGCATTCAAATTGCGCTCGACTTCCACGTCGATGGCCTTGCGGAACGTCACATACAAATCCTTGCCCGGCCAGTCGCTGTGAAATGGCTGCAAATTACGGTATTCCAGGTGATCGACGCGCAACTCCGCGGCCAGTTTCTGCGCTGCGTTGTCGAGCGCAAAGCGTGCCGACTCGTTGCTGGCAGCCGGACCGCCGTAGACACAAAACGGTAGCGCGGCTAACGAGTGGCCGAACAGACGGCTGTTGATTTCTGCCAGCGGTAGCACGCCCTGGATCTCGCCGTCGGCCTCGGCCAGCAAAAAATGCGTGCGATGACCAAAGGCGCGTTCAATAACTTCGCGCCAGCCTGCGCGGTGAAAAAAAGTCGCTTCCGGACAAGACTGCACAAAAGCATCCCACGCGGCCGCATCGCTGACTTGCATCGGGCGCACCGTGCACCGTTGTTCGGTTACACGCGCGTTCATGCAGCATCCTTCAAAAACACCTGATCCACGCGTCCCCATTCAAAATCGCGCAACAGATGTGCGATGCGGCCTTCCATACGATGCAGATTGACGTAATGACGGAAGCGGGTTTTGTAGCTGATGCCCGACTGACGCGGCTGTTCGGGGTCGATTTCCCACGGATGAAAGTAGAACATGCAGGGCTGGCCATCGGTTTGATTGACGCGCCGCATCAACCAGCGCGACAACGCATACGGCATCAGACGAAAATAGCCGCCGCCCGCTGCGGGCAGGTTACGGCCAAACAGGTGCACCGTGCTGGGGGGAAACTCGAGCATCGCGTCGTCCAAGGGATGAAAGGCAAAACGCGGCGCTTCCGGCATGCCGTAGTGATCGTGCGCAATCGGATAAATGCTGGAACTGTACACGTGCCCGGCTTCGCGCAGGGTTTCCAGCGCCCACAGATTTCGGCTGCCGATGGAGAAGCTCGGCGCCCGGTAGCCGCGCACCGCGACGCCACCGATGTCTTCCAGCAGGCCTTTGGCACGGGTAATGTCGTCGTGAAACTGTTCGTGACTGAGGTCGGATGCACGCTGGTGGCCATAACCGTGGCTGGCAAGTTCATGGCCGTGATCGACAATGGCGCGCACCACCTGCGGGTAGCGCTCGGCGATCCAGCCCAGCGTGAAAAAGGTCGCGTGGGTGTCGTGCGCGGCCAGCAACGCGAGGATGCGCTCGATGTTGCGCTCGACACGGCACGGCTGGCTGTCCCAGCTGTCGCGCGCGATGTGCGGCGCGAACGCCGACACCTGGAAATAATCTTCAACGTCGATGGTCATGGCGTTACGCATTATGTCTTCCTTATGCAACAGCGTAATTACGCCCGTCCAGCCATTGCAGCAGAATGGCGGCAATGCGCACCGCTGCACGTCCATCCCAATATTCGGGGATGCGCCCGGCTTTGCCGCCGCCGTTAAGGATGTCTTCGGCTGCTATCAGGATGGCTTTTCGATCGGTGCCGACAATGGTATTGGTACCTTCATCCACCGTTGCCGGACGTTCGGTATTGTGGCGCAGCGTCAGGCAGGGTACGCCCAACGCAGTGGTTTCTTCCTGGATGCCACCCGAGTCGGTCAGCACGATGCGCGCGTCTTTCATCAAGCCGAGCATTGCCAGATAGCCCAGCGGCGGCAACACCCGGATGCCGGGCTTTTCCAGCCACGCCTGCAAACCGCTGCGCTCAATGCTGGCACGGGTACGCGGGTGCAACGGGAAGGCAATCGGCAAGTCGGCGGCAATCATTGCCACGGTTTCCAGCAGCCCCGCCAGCGTGTCACGGTCATCGACGTTGGATGGGCGATGCAGCGTCAGCACACCATAACTGCGCGCCATGTCGGCACCCAGCGTGGCGCTGGCGGGCACCGCATGCGGCAGATTGTGATGCAGCGTATCAATCATCACATTGCCGACGAAATGCACGCGCGCGCCATCAATGCCTTCACGCGCGAGGTTATGCGCGGCATCCTTTTCGGTGATGAACAGCAGATCGGAAATCTGGTCGGTAAGCACACGGTTGATTTCTTCCGGCATGCTGCGGTCATAACTGCGCAAACCGGCTTCAACGTGGATCACCGCGACGCCGAGCTTGGACGCCACCAGCGCGCAGGCAATGGTGGAATTGACGTCGCCGACGACCAGGATCGCAGCAGGCTTTTCCTGTAGCAATACCGGCTCGAAACGGCGCATGATTTCGGCCGTCTGCACGGCATGGCTGCCGGAGCCGACTTCAAGGTTGATATCAGGATGCGGAATACCGAGATCGGCGAAAAACTGCTCGTTCATGGCTGCGTCGTAGTGCTGGCCGGTATGCACCAGCTTGGCGCTGATACCCGCGGCTACAAACGCCTTCATCACCGGCGCGATTTTCATGAAATTGGGGCGCGCGCCCACGATGCACAGAATATCGGTCATGCTGTTTTACCGTTTTATGGCTTGTTGTCTGGCGCAACCGTATCGGCTGCGGCCTGCTTGTCTGACACCATGAACAGGATTTTGCGCACGATCGGCAACATACGATTGAGGGAGCGCTCGATCTGCTCGACCCGGCTGGCTAATTGCAACGCCTCCTCGGACAAGCCGGCACCACTCGCGGCAGTGGTGCCGCTGTTGCGCAACACAGCGCCGCCGGGCGTGTCCTGATGCGCGACTTCGTGGCGCAGGTCGTCCACCACCTCTTTCACTGCCGCGCCGTCGAAGGCGGTTTTCTCTTCCAGGAATCCGTACAGCATCAAACGGTCGCAAAAGGTGTTCACCCTGCGCGGGATGCCGCCGGTGAATTGATAGATATTTTCAAATGCGTCATCACTGAACGACGGCACGCCTTTCCAGCCCACGGTACGCAAGCGGTGTTCGATGTAAGCGCGCGTTTCCAGCGCATCCAGCGGCCCCAGGTGATACGAAGCAATCACGCGCTGGCGCAGCTGCTGCATGTCGGCGCTTTGCAGGATGTTGCGGAACTCCGGCTGACCGAGCAGAAAACTCTGGATCAGCGAGCGGTCGTTGTTCTGAAAATTTGACAGCATGCGCAGCTCTTCCACCGCGCGCGGCGACAGATTCTGCGCCTCGTCCACCACCAGCAGTGCGCGTTTGCCCTGGCTGGTCGCGGCATGCAGAAAGTTTTCCAGGTTTTTCAGCACGGCGGACTTGCTGATGCCTTCGTGCTCCAGCCCGAATGAAGCCGCCACGCTGCGCAAGGTGTCATCGGCATCGAGTTGCGTACTGACCAGCTGCGCAGCGACGATGTTCTCCGATTCCAGCTGTTTGAACAGATTGCGTACCAGTGTGGTCTTGCCCGCACCGACTTCACCGGTAATGACAATAAATCCTTCGCCCAACGACAGGCCGTAATCCAGATACGCCATGGCACGCTTGTGGCCCTTGCTGCCGAAAAAAAAGCGCGGGTCGGGGCTTAACTGGAACGGCTTGGCGTTGAGATGGTAGTAAGTTTCATACATGTCAGTGCACCTTAAAAGCTCATGTTAACCAGAGCCGTGATGCTGTTTTCGGTGTAGTCATTGCCCGACTGATTGGAGGAACGCGCCTGATGGCGGGCAATCACCGAGCCGCTCAGTTTGGGCTGGAATTGGCGATTCAAACCCGCAGAAACCGCCCAGAAATCATCCACGCGGTTACTTGTTGGCACCTCGATGCGCGACACATTGCCGTTCAGGTTAAAAGAAGTAACCGGGGTCAGACGCCAGTTCCAGCCTGCAAACACACCGGTCTGACGGTCATACGAACCACCCTGCTGGAAATCGCGGCGCAGGTTAAAGCC
>DMQT01000196.1:3188-3694 GCA_003455595.1 Betaproteobacteria bacterium | reverse complement strand
TTGACCAGTGACAGGTTGGTGGTGAAAAGTCCAAAGGTCGGTACACAGCCATTTGATGTGATGTCTGCCTGTGTAGTGCCAGGTGCCAGCGACCAGACGAGACGACCTTGTACAATGCCGGAAACCGCCCCTGGAGGGGGTGTGACGCACTCATATAACACGCCAACCAGCGCCGCGCTCAGGGTGTTGGCGCTGGTCGTCGTGATGTCTTCGCTATATCTTGCATTCCAGGTGGTGCGGCGCGTGCGCTCGGTCAGATTGAACGAATAGGTATTGCCGAAAAAACGCTGTCCTACGGTGGCGCCGATCTGGGTGCGGATGGTCGGCGCCCAGTCGAAACCGACGTTCCAGAATGGGCCGTCCACCTTGTTGTTGCTCAGGCTCACAAAATTATTACGCTCAATACCGCCGGTGGCGTGTACCCGCAATTTGTGCGTCAGGGCATAGCCCAGCGTGGCGGAGGTTTTTTCAAATTCGGTATTGGGCACAGTTTGGTTGTTGTTCTT
>DMQT01000196.1:2868-3053 GCA_003455595.1 Betaproteobacteria bacterium | reverse complement strand
GTATTGGAGATGCCCCCTGAGTTGAAATATACGCCACTCTGGCGGACGCGCAGATCCCCATTGGCAAAACTGCCAAAGCGCTTCCTGATGTAGGGGCTGACGCTGTAGGTGCCCACTGTAGTCAGGTTGTTGGTGGCATTGGTATTACCCAACCCAATCGGCCCCAGCGCGCTGATATTTTGCTG
>DMQT01000196.1:0-2740 GCA_003455595.1 Betaproteobacteria bacterium | reverse complement strand
GTCAACGACTGCAGGCTGTAGTTGATATTGACCTTCAGGCGTCGGCCATTTTTGTATAGCTGAATGCCGGGACGCACCTCGGTGATGAAATCGCTTTCTTTTTTACCGCTCGACGGCGCCAGGTTGACGTTATCGGTATAGCGCTCGCTGGCCGTCAGATTCGGCGTGACCGTCCAGTCGGCTGCCAGCACGGGTTGTGCTACACCCGCCAGCAACAAAGCCTGTGCCAGCACACGGATACGCAGACGTGAAGAGGCGCGCGGCGATTTATTTGCCATAGGAACCATAGTAGCCATAGTAATTATCGTTGCCGAGCACCGAGGTGGCCTTGTTCAGCACCATGCCAATAACCTCGCACGACTCGATCTGGCTGAGCGCTTCCTTGAGCGCTTCCTGCGAAGTGCGCTCAGCCTCCACCACCATCACGATCTGCCCCATGTGGGTGGCCAGCACGCTGGCCTCACTGGTAGACAGCAGCGGCGGCGAATCAAAAATGATTACCCGGTCGGGATACCGGTTGGCCAGATCGCTGATCAGCCGCGTCATGGCCGAACTGGCAAGCAACTCGGTACCGTGCCGATCTGATCGACCGGCGGGCAACAAAGACAATTTCGGAATGTTGGTACGTAACAAGATGTCTGACAGCGCCAGCGATTCGTCGCGCAGCACGTCGAGCAACCCCTTTCCCACGCGTACGCCGAGGTATTCAGGCAGGCGCGGACGCGCCACGTCGGCATCCACCAGCAACACCGTACGTTCCATTTCGGTCGCAATACTGATCGCTAGGTTGATGGAACAGAATGACTTGCCTTCGCCCGGCAGGGAACTGGTGACCATGATCAGATTGCCGTTCTTAACCGCCGAACCGCCCTGACCAAACGCATTGGCCAGCAACGGCCGCTTGATCAGACGGAATTCCTCGGCAATCTGGCTGCGTTCGGCATCCGGGGTCACGCACCCCATGTGCGCCAGGCGCTTCAAATCAATCTCGACCAGCATTGAAGACGTGGCGGCGGTGTCGCTGTCGGGGCGCGCAGCCACGGCGGCCTGCTCGCTGATGGGCGCAGCATGACTGCGCTCGCGCTGCATCGCCTCTTCGATGCGGCTGGCCGTTTTTTCCATCGTCGGTATGGCCGCAGTATCGGACTGTCCCAATACCGGTTCGGTGTGCACCAGCTTATTGGCTGCTTTTTCGATAATACTCATTGCTTACTCCCTGCGGCTCAGCGCGCCATGAACATCTGCAAACCGAGCAGAATGCCGTAGGCGCCGATCAGGCTTAAAATAGACAAGCCATAGGCAATCAGGCCCTTACGTTTTTTGATCTTGACCGCGTCGGTTTCGATGCGCGTCACCGAGCCCAACAAAGGCAGGCCGGTGAGTTCGCGCAACACCCGACGATCCGTCACGGTGCGACGCAACTGACTGACCAGGAAGGCCACCGCAATACCCGCCAGGATGCCCACCAGTGGCGCCAGCGAAATCAGCAGCGGACGATTTGGCCAGGACGGCTGCAGCGGTACGCGCGGCGGATCAATCACACGAAAGTCCACCACATCGGTTTTGCTTTCCACTTCACCTGACAGATTCGCAGTCTCGCGCCGTTCCAGCATGGCGGCGTAGTTTTGCTTGTAGACTTCGTAATCACGCGTGAGCTGGGTGTACTCTGCCTCCACTTCTGGCGTGCTATCGACGGTACTTTTTAGTGCGTTATAGCGCGCCTGAAAATCATTGACACGCGATGCCAGCGACGCTGCGGTGGCGTCAGCCTCGGCAATCGCAATCGTCAGCTGCTGGTACACCGGGTTTTGCGAGCGTCCGCCGCCAGTAGTCTTGGCTGTTTTCGCTTCCTGAAGTTTCTGGTCTTCCAGCTGCTTGATCAGACGCTTGGTCGACACAATATCGGGGTGCATCTCGGTATAAGTCAGACGCAACACATCCAGATTTTTTTGCAACGCCTGAATCCGCGCGTCCAGTTCCGGGTTGACCTGGCTCACTGCCGCACCCGCCGCGATTTCCGGCTCCTCATCCGACAGCTGACGCTTGAGTTGATCGCGCCGACTGGTGGCTTCACGCAAGTCCAGCTGCGCCTGGCGCAAGGCCGTGGCAGTCTCGGACAGTTTGCTGAAATAGTCGCCGCCCTGGCCCGGCATCAAGCCCATGTGTTTGAGTTTGAAATCCTTGATGGCGCTTTCAGTTTCAGTCAACTTTTGTTCGTTGACCTTGAGCTGCTCGTCGATAAATTTCTGCGACGAGGCAATATCCTTGCGGGTTTTTCCCAGACTGCTCTCGACAAATATCGTCAGTAGCGCCTGCACCACCCGCTTGGCAACTTCGGGGTGTTCGTTCTGATATGCAATAGTGTACAGATTGGTGCCGGTGTTAGAGGCTTCCAGCTTGATCTGACTCGCCAGCCCATCAAGCATTGCCTCGGTCTGTTGCGGCGATTTGGCCTTGATGTCCATGTCGGTCATACGCGCCACTTTTTCCAGATTCGGACGGCTCACCAAGGTACGTGTCATCAGCTTGATCTGCTGATCGACGTTGGGCTCCACGGTGAGGCCGGTCAACAGCGGCTTGAGCAGCGTCTGGGTATCGACATACACCCGCGCCGAGGCCTCGAACCGGCTCGGCAAGGTATAGACCCATACCCAGCCGGCGATCGACACCACCCAGGCTACGATAATGATGTACCAGCGGCGGTGCCAGGTCGCCCGCGCATAGCCCATCAACTGGTTTA
>DMQT01000081.1 GCA_003455595.1 Betaproteobacteria bacterium | reverse complement strand
TATTCGTCCTTATCCGCGAGCATGACTTCCACACCGTTGGCCGCCAGCACTTCGAGCGCGCTGGCATACGCCGGTTCGGACAGCGCGTGGGTGTCGATACCCAGAAACAGCGGGCCGTCGATACCCTGCTGCCTGCGGTAATCACAGATAGCCTGACTGATGGCAAGCACGTGCCATTCATTGAAGCTATTTTCAAACGCGCAACCGCGATGCCCCGAGGTGCCAAACGCGACCCTTTGGGCCGGCACCGAGGCGTCGGGCAGGTTGCTGTAGTAGGCCGTGATGAGCCTGGGCACATTGACCAGCAGCGCTGACGGGGCGAGCTTGCCCGCCAAGGGGCTTGTTTTCATTTACGCATCCTTTGCACTGCTCATTCGATACCCGCAGAAGCGGGAAATTTAACTTTCAGTTATCACGCCCAGGCTTACAGCGAACCAGCGTTGTGGATCGGTCCAAGTGTGTTCGACTTCGAAGCCGCCGCTACGCATCATGTTTTCCAAACGCCCGACCGTGTATTTATAGCTATTTTCCGTATGAATGCGTTCGCCCTTGGAAAATGACAATGTCTGGTCAAGGGCATCGATTCTGACCTGTTGCGTTTGAGTGCTTTCCAGGTGCATTTCGACGCGTGCCGCGGACTCGTTCCATAAAGCGACATGCTGAAACGCGTCGGTATCAAAGTTGCCGCCCAGCTCACGATTAATGCGGCACAGAAGATTCTTGTTGAACGCTGCGGTGATACCCGCCTGGTCATCGTAAGCAGCGACGAGGACATCGCGATCTTTCACCAGATCCACCCCAAGTAATAAATGGTCGCCGGGGGACAAATGCCGTGCAACGCTTTTAAGCAGCGCAATGGCGTCGCTCTGCTCAAGATTGCCGATACTCGAACCAATATACAGAACGAGACGGGGCGACGCGTGAGCGCCGAGAAACGACAAATCTTCGAAATCACCGACATGCGGGTAGACATTTACCGTCTCGAAGTCCGCATTCAATTCATTTTTTGCCAGTTGCAAAGCAGCATGCGATACATCCAAAGGGAAATAATCCACGCTGGGCTGGAGACGCACTAACGAATTCAGCAGAATGCGCGTCTTGGTCGCTGTGCCGGCGCCGAGTTCACTCACGGTAACGTCACTTCCTATCCGGGAACAGATTTCATCCGCGTTGGCCGTCAATATCGCCGCCTCAGTGCGCGTAGGATAATACTCCGGCAGGCAGGTAATCTGTTCGAATAGCGCAGAGCCTTGCTCGTCATAAAACAGCTTGGGCGGCAGCGCTCTATGAGGGCGGGAGAGCCCTTCCAGCACCTCGGCTGCGATCCCGGATAGCCGGCTTTGTTCAAATGTTGTCATCGGCCAACCTGATTCCCGAAAACTGCCAACGCGCCTGGGGTGGAAAGAAATTCCGATACGTTGTGCGGAGGTGCGACGCAGGCGTTGCGCAGGAGCCGCCACGCAATACCATCTGGTTGCACATGAATTTACCGTTGTATTCGCCTACCGGACCGGCTGAGGGAAGATACCCCGGATAGGCAACATACGGACTCGCGGTCCATTCCCACACATCCCCGAAAATTTGCTGCAGGTTCGTATCGGCATGCGCCGGGCATGGGTGAAAAGCTTCGTTCTCCAGCAGATTCCCGCGTATTTTCGCCGTGCTGGCTGCAACTTCCCATTCAAACTCCGTTGGTAACCGCGCCCCCGCCCAGCGCGCATAGGCATCTGCCTCATAGAAACTGACGTGGCATACCGGCTCGCTCGGATTTAACGGCAACCTGCCTCGACTGGTGAAGACATACCATGCATCATCTTCATGTTCCCAATAAAGTGGCGCCGTCCAGCCGTTTGCATTGATGTGATCCCAGGCATCAGACAGCCAAAATTCCGGACGCATGTAGCCGCCAGCGTCCATGAACTCCAGATATTCGGCGTTGGTAACCAGCCGTGAAGCCAATCGAAACGATTTGATATAGGTGCGGTGGCGTGGCAATTCATTATCGAATGCAAAGCTGTAGCCATCATGGCCTATCTCATGGACGTCTTCCTCGAAAGCGATCCACGACAATGGCGCTATCAGGGATTCAAAGGCCTTGATTTGGGCTGGCTGATAGTTTGGCCGCAGCGGATTGGTCCAGAATGCATGCTTGATGTCGGTAACGATCAGTTCCTGATGCTGTTGCTCGTGATTCAATCCAAGCTCAAGCATTTGCAAGATATCAGCCGGGACTTCACCCTCGAACAGCTTCTGCATGCAGCTATCCACATGGTTGCGGTAGCGAAGAATCTCATACAGTTCGGGGCGCGAGAAAACGCCGCGAATGGCACGATCGGGATGGCGGCCCAGTTGCTTGTAATAAGAGTTGAACAGAAACTTGTAGCGCGCATCGAAGGGGACATAGTCACGCACATGCGGCGATAAAATGAATGTCTCAAAGAACCATGTGGTGTGTGCCAGGTGCCATTTGGTGGGGCTGGCATCTGGCATGGACTGGACCATCTGATCCTCGGGGCTCAGCGGTGCCGCGAGTTTCAGGGTTTGAGTGCGGACCTCGACGTAGCGTCTCAGCATTTCGAGATGCGCCTGTAATGACGTAGGCTCGCGAGGTGTGACAGAAGTTCTGGTCATCGTTATCTTGCTCCTTCAAGTCTGGATGGGTTACTGCAAATATGAGACCTCAGGGTCTGTTTGGATTTCTTAAGTAACTGATCCCATCTTCATACATTGTGGGCGCCATTGCCAGGTTCGCGGGCTATTTGCCCTGCAACATATCCATGCATGGCGGCCAGGTCAGCGCGAAACCAACTGCCAGAAGCAGCGGCTGCCGTCTGCAATCATTTACTTTTCCAATTGCTTAAGCGTGGTCAGCCCGAGGCTTTCCAATCCTCCATACCGCCGCGATACCAGAGGATTTTGTGCGCCGGATAACCGATTTTTAGTAAGCGCTTGACCGTGGTCGATGTCTGTTCGCACCAAGGGCCGTTGCAGAACATCACCGGTGTCTTCACGTTATCGAAATTCCAGAAGTCATCCTGCCGTTTGGCACACAGCTGGTTTTCCAGAATTTCTTGTACGGCGGCCAGATCCGACTTGCCGACGTTAAGTGTGTCCCACGGGATGTTCACCGTTTCGGGGATGATGTCTTTTTCTACCCAGGCCGGCGTACGCGAGTCGATCACCATCATGAATGCATCGCCGTCGCTTATGTTCTTGAGAAAGTGCAACACTTCGAGTTCGGCTATGGTCTTTACGCCAGGCGCCAACTCGCTGGGCTGAATGCAGCATGGTGGGCATTTGCGCGAAGTCTTGGCGAAATCCGGATTGACCGTGTTGCTCTGATTCTGATTGCGCATGATCGCGACCTTCCGGCCATGATGCATTACGTCCACCGATGCCGGAGCAGCGGTGATATTCACAACCAAAGCCGACCCTGCTCCCGGTACACCCAATTCGGTCGGCAATGCGGTTGAAGCAGGCGGTGGGTAGTTCTTCATGTGCTGTCACTCAAAAGTTAAAGTTCTTTTTGTCCCGGTGTCTTGTGTCCCTGCAAGCGTGGCGAGCGCGCCGACAACAGCGAGGATGCCCAGCGTTGAAGTGATCGTTTTCAAGGCGCGTTTGCGACTGTTAAACAACATATCGATCCCAGCCCGCATAAGAATTCTTGATCGATCCGCGCGGGATCGCCAAGCCGATCAGCAATGCACCGCAGATAACACCGTTCCAGATCGCCAGCGGCGAGGCGACGCCGGCGAGCAACCACGGCGCGGCGATCAGCCACGCACCGAGCGGGATGTTGATGAAGCGCACCGCGCGCCCGACCTCGGCGAAGGCCATGATCGCGAACGTCACCACCAGCGCACCCACCAGGTGATCGCTGTCGGCCATGGCGCCGGAACTGTCGAAGCTGAGCCGGGTGAAGGTGAGCCAGACGCCGATCGCGATGCTGAGCAACAGCGTCCAGGGATAGGTCACGCCGCGCGTGGCTTCCCCGATCATCTCCCGGGGGGTCCCGATCAGCCCTTTGGAGGTGTCGGCGCTGCCGCCTTGCATCGCATCGCCGGTCCAGAAGGTGCGCCAGAACGGTTTGCCTTTGCGGTGCGCGTCCACCATGAATTGGCCCATCGCCACAAATTCGTTCAGCGAGTAGGGAATCATCACCGCCATGGCGAGCGCGGCGATCAGGCACAGCGTGCACCAGGTGCCGATCACGATCGGCTGGATGATGATGAAGTAGATGCTCACCAGACCCAGCGGCAGCATCGTGATGGCGAGCGCGAGTATCATCCAGGGCATGGTGCGCCAGCGGGTTTTTCCACCCATCCAGATCATCACCAGCTCGGCCATGTAAACGATACCGCCAAGGGCACCATCGGGAATCGGCCAGGCCTTGGACACGTCGGAGGTAATGATCGCTTCCGTGCCGTTCATGCCGCCACTGCCGGCGAAGAAAGGTTCCCACACCGCATCGATATGGCCGAGCTGATAGGCCCCGAGAATGCGTGCGATGAAAAATCCGAGCAGCGAGAGCACCCCGATCGGCATACGCTGCAACCAGCTTGACGGTGTATAGGCCCAGCCGGGCGGGACATCCGGCCCGCCCATCATGCCGGCCATGCTCATGCCCGGCATCATCGGCACCAGCACTGAAAGCGCGATCACCAGCGCGCCGATCAGGGTCCCATTCGCATAGGCTTCGGGCAACGGTGTCCAGAACACCAGCGGCGCGAATAATAGCCAGAAGCCTACCGCAGCATTGGCCCACTGTGCCCAGGGATAGCGGCGCGACGCATTGGCGGACAACGCACTGAAGATGACCACCAGGAGGCCGCTGATGACATCGCTCCAGGTCATCGCCAGGTTGCGCAGCTCGAACGAAGGCAACCCGCGCTCGGCCATGACCCGCAACTGGTTGGCGTCGGGCACGAAATTGCTCAGATAGCCAAGCGTGAACGGGCTGGTCAGCAGCCATAAGCCGAGCATCAGGTTGAGATAGTGCGGCCAGAGCATCTTGCGATGATCGTCGACCCTCATGTCGGGATGTTTGGCTGCGTGTTCACCCGACGCGCTGCGCGGCACCAGAGTC
>DMQT01000317.1 GCA_003455595.1 Betaproteobacteria bacterium | reverse complement strand
GGTCAGCGGTGATGCTTAGCGGCGCGTCTTTGCGTGGCGTGTCGGGTGACGCAGCGGTCAGGTCGTCGGCGGTGGCGGCATTGCTCAGTAGCAATAGAGGGGCTGCAAGATAACGGAGTAGGCGCAAGGATGGCATGGGCTCGGGTCGGATGAATAATGCTAGAATCGGCGTTAATTTATAGCTCTCGGTTTGGGACTCAATTGGAACGTCAACAACGCATTCAGGCCTGGCTGGAAACGCAGTTTCCAGGCACGCATCTTAGTCTTGCACCCGCTTCGGTGGACGCCAGCTTCCGGCGTTATTTCCGTGCCACGCTGGCGAATGGCGACCATTATATCGTGATGGACGCGCCGCCGCAGTACGAAGATTGCCGCCCCTTCATTGACGTGGCTGCGCTGTTTGGCGCCAGTGGCGCACACACCCCGCAGGTGCTGGCGCAAGACCTCGAACAGGGGTTTTTGCTGCTTACCGATCTGGGTGACACCACTTATCTGGCGGCGCTCAACGCCGACAATGCCAACACGCTGTATCTGGACGCGCTGGATACGCTGATCAAAATCCAGGCTGTCAGCCGCCCCGGTGTGCTGCCGGATTATGACCGCGCCTTGCTCGAACGCGAGTTGCGCCTGTTTCCCGACTGGTACATCGCGCGCCATCTGGGTGTGCAGCTCGACGCAGCGCAGACGCAGGTGCTGGAGCAGGCGTTTACCCAACTGCTCGACAATGCCCTGGCGCAGCCCAAGGTTTACGTACACCGCGACTACCACAGCCGCAATTTAATGATCAGCACGCCCAACCCCGGCGTGCTGGACTTTCAGGACGCGGTATACGGCCCAATCACCTACGATCTGGTGTCGCTATTGCGTGATGCCTATATCGAATGGGACGAAGAATTGGTGCTGGACTGGGTGATACGCTACTGGGAAAAGGCGCGTCGCGCGCACCTGCCGGTGGATCCGGATTTCGGCGTGTTCTACCGTGATTTCGAGTGGATGGGCGCCCAGCGTCAGCTCAAGGTGCTGGGCATTTTTGCGCGCCTGTACCACCGCGACGGCAAGGACGGCTACCTCAACGACATGCCCTTGGTGATGCGCTACCTGAGCGCCACCTGCTCACGTTACCGCGAGCTGGGGCCGCTGGCGCAGCTGCTCGACGAACTGCAGGGGCAAACACCTGCCATCACCAGCGGCTATACCTTTTGAACAGTGCGCTGATTCTGGCAGCGGGGCGCGGCGAGCGCATGCGCCCGCTCACCGACCATACCCCCAAACCGTTACTGGTAGTGGGCGGCAAGCCGCTCATCGTCTGGCATCTGGAAAACCTCGCCGCCGCCGGGTTCGAGCGCGTGGTCATCAACCACGCCCATCTCGGCGAGCAGATCGAAGCCGCACTCGGCAATGGCGCGGCGTTCGGCTTGCGCATCGCTTACTCGCGCGAAGGGGTCGCGCTGGAGACGGCGGGCGGCATTGCCAATGCGCTGCCGCTGCTGGATGACGCCCCGTTCGCCGTGGTCAACGCCGACATCTGGACTGATTACGATTTTCGCCAGCTATTGCCGCGTCTCGACGCCATGCGCAGTCATCGTACCGACAGCCTGGCGCACCTGGTGCTGGTGGATAACCCGCCGCAGCACGTGCGTGGCGATTTTGCCCTGCGTGGCAACCTGGTGCAGGCTGAAGGCGACGTCTTGCTCACCTTCAGCGGCATCGGCATCTACCGCCCGGCGCTGTTTGCCGGCATCGAACCCGGCGCGCATGCCCGGCTGGCACCGCTGCTGCGTTGGGCGATGGAGCACGATCAGGTCAGCGGCGTGCATTACGCCGGGCGTTGGCGTGACATCGGTACGCCCGAGCGGCTGGTGCAGTTGAATATGGAATTGTTGGGATAAGCATGGACAGTGCAGAAGTTCGTCTGGCGGTCACACTCGACCCGGTCTGGGCTGCGGAACTCCGCCGCCAATGGAGTGCTCTCATGGAAGCTGCGGTGTGGAGCGAGGTGAAATCGTCGCGCATGGGCGCGGCCACGCGCATGCGTAAACGCCTGCTTGATGTCGGAGAAAAGCTGCGCTCGTTGGCGGCGAACCGCGACTGGATTCCGCACCCGCGCGAGCAGGTAAAAAACGCATTGGGTTCGGCGTTCAGCCTGAAAGACGCGCTGACGCAGTTCGGACGTGCCGCGCAGGATATGGACGGCGGCGCCGAGCTGATACCGTTTGCAGCGGCGGTCACCGCGCTGCACGCCACGCTGCTGGCGCCGCTGGCCGAGCTGGAAAACCGCTGGGCCGCGTTGCTTGATTCGCAATATCTGGATGAGGATGCCGATGACTGATACGCCCGTTTTTCAAGCCCGCCGCCAGCGCCTGATGCGCACGCTGGGGCAGGGCGTGGCCGTGCTGGCTACCGCGCCCGAGCAGATCCGCAACCGCGACAGTCATTTCCCGTTTCGCTTCGACAGCCATTTCTATTACCTGACCGGCTTTACCGAACCCGAAGCGGTGGTGGTGCTGCTCGCCGAACAACAGCGCGCCATCCTGTTTTGTCGCGACAAGGACATCGAGCGCGAAATCTGGGACGGTTTCCGTTTTGGTCCGGCTGCGGCGCGTGAAACATTTGGCTTCGATGAGGCATATTCCATCAGCGAGCTTGACACGCGTCTGCCGGATTTATTGGCCAACCAGCCGGTGCTGCATTACGCCATCAACCACGATGCCGCGTGGGACAGCCGCGTGCTGGGCTGGCTTGGCCGGGTGCGCGAGCAGGCACGCAACGGTGTCGCTGCGCCGGATCAGTTGCGCGATGTGCGTGCTGCCGTGGACGAAATGCGCCTGTTCAAGGACGCGCATGAAATCGGGCGCATGCAGCGCAGCGCCGACATCGCCAGCGGCGCACACCGGCGTGCCATGCGTGCTACCGCAGCCGGGCGGTTCGAGTACGAGATCGAAGCCGAGCTGCTGCACGAATTCCGCTTGCACGGTGCGCAGTCGCCTGCTTATACGTCGATCGTCGCGGGCGGCGCCAACGCCTGCGTGCTGCACTATGTGGAAAACAACGCTGCGTTGCGCGCCGGCGATTTATTGCTGATTGACGCCGGCTGTGAGCTCGATGGCTACGCTTCCGATATTACCCGCACTTTTCCGGTGAGCGGCCGGTTCAGCCCGGCGCAAAAAGACGTCTACGAAATGGTGCTGGCGGCGCAGCTTGCTGCGATTGACACAGTGCGACCCGGCAGCCACTGGAATGCACCGCATGAAGCCGCGCTCACGGTGTTGGCGCAAGGCATGATCGACTTCGGTCTGTGCAAGGGCAGCGTCGAAGGAGTGCTCGAATCGGGTGATTACAAGCGTTTTTACATGCACCGCACGGGCCACTGGCTGGGGCTGGACGTGCACGACGTGGGCGAATACAAACAAGCGGGCGATTGGCGCAGCCTGCAACCCGACATGACGCTGACGGTGGAACCGGGCTGTTATATCCGCCCTGCCGATAACGTGCCCGAGGCGCTGTGGAACATCGGCATCCGCATCGAGGACGACGTACTGGTAACAGTGCATGGGCATACCGTATTGAGCCACGCTGCACCCAAGTCGGTGGCCGACATTGAAGCCTTGATGTGTGATGCAGGCGCATAGCGACATTGTCATCGCCGGTGGCGGGCCGGTTGGCGCCACGCTGGCGCTGCTGCTGGCGGACAGCCGGTTCAGCGTGCAGCTGATCGAGGCGCGTGCCGACCTCAGCCGCCCGCTGCACCGGCGCACGCTGGCCTTGTCTTATGGCAGTCGTTTAATTCTGGAGCGGCTCGGCGTGTGGGCAACGTTGCGCGACGTGACACCAATTACCACCATCCATATTTCGCAGCGCGGTGCGTTGGGCATGGCGTGGATCAAGGCGGCTGAAGAAAATCTGCCCGCACTGGGCTACGTGGTCGATTATGCCGAGCTGGATCAGGCGCTACATGCACGGCTGCGCGCAACGACGGTGGATGTGGTGTGCGGCGCGCGTGTCGCGGCGATACGTCGGACGGGTGGTTACGCCCTGCTTGAGGTGCAGCGTGATAGTGTCCGGCACGCGCTGACCACGCGCCTGGCAGTCATCGCCGATGGCGGTGCCGGGGCAGCGCAACGTGTCACACGCGATTACGGCCAGCACGCGCTGATCGCTACGGTGACCACCGAGTTGCCGCATCAAAACTGCGCGTTTGAACGCTTCACGCCCGATGGTCCAGCGGCTTTGCTGCCGCAGGGCGATGCCTGCGCGTTGGTATGGACGGCAACGCCGGAACGCGTGGCAGCCCTGCTTGAATTGCCTGAGGCCGACTTTCTGGTGCAGCTGCACGCGCATTTTGGCGACCGCCTAGGGCGCTTCCTCAGCGTCAGCGCGCGCGGTCGTTTTCCGCTCGGGCTGCGCTATGCCGCGCGCCCGATCCAGCCGCATCAGGTGATGATCGGCAACGCTGCACAAATGCTGCACCCGGTGGCCGGGCAGGGCTTCAACCTCGGCCTGCGCGACGCCTGGGAACTGGCCGAAGTCATCCGCACCCGCCCTCATGGTGAACTGGGCAGTGCCGCCATGCTGATGGGCTACCGACGTCAAAGACAGCTCGACACGCGCGGCGGCATCTTTTTTACTGACCTGCTGGTGCGCCTGTTTTCCAACGACAACGCGCTACTCAAACACGGCTGCAGTCTGGGTTTGAGCGCCTTGCAGCTGCTCCCGCCAGTAAAGCATTTCGTGGCGCGGCGGATGATCTTCGGGGCGCGCGGATGAACCCGCAGCAATTCGACGTGATCGTGGTCGGCGCGGGCATCGTCGGCGCGGCATGCGCGCTGGCGCTCAAAGCCAGCGGGCTGAAAATTGCCGTGATCGAGGCCAACCCGCCGTCACCGCCCGGCAGCGACTGGGACAGCCGTATCTACGCCATCAGTCCCGGCAGCGCGCGCTGGCTGGCGGAATTAGGCGTATGGCAAACGCTGGACGCCGCGCGCATCGCGCCGGTATACAAAATGCAGATTCACGGCGATGCGACCGCGCAGCTGGAATTCGACGCCTACG
>DMQT01000005.1:13970-14129 GCA_003455595.1 Betaproteobacteria bacterium | reverse complement strand
CTGATCCGCAACGGCAAGACCAACGCCGAAATCGCGCAGATTCTTTACCTCAGCCCGTTCACGGTAAAAAGCCACGTCAAGAATATTTTCAAGAAGCTCAATACCACCAGCCGCAGCCAGGCGGTCGCAGTGGCACTGGCGCACGGCCTGATTGATTCC
>DMQT01000005.1:4282-13743 GCA_003455595.1 Betaproteobacteria bacterium | reverse complement strand
ATTACTGAACAGGCGGGATATGCAAATGCACAGATTAAATGTTTTCGCAAAACCCGGACTGTTGCGGGGAAATCCGGTCCGTTACATGGCAGGGCTGATACTTGTTCTGGTCTTCGTCCAGCCTGCTGGCGCAAGCGTCATCCCGACCGGGACGGGGAATGACTATCATCCTGTCACCGATAGCGTGCTTGATCTGACGGGTGCTGGCGCAGCGCAATTTCAGCGTGTGGTGATCGATGCGGGCATCACACTCAGAGTATTGGCGCCAACGGATGGTCGCCATGCCCAACTAGTGGCGCTGGACGATATGGTGCTGAATGGCATGATCGACGTGGGTTCAGGGTCGCTGGATCTGGTAGCGGGAAGCAGCATCGTCGTGGGGGTGGGCGCACGGCTGTCCAGCATAATACTTGGTTTACAGGTCGGCAACGTGAATCCCGGTGGCGTCATCGATATAGCGGCGGGATCTTCGCTGTTGCTACAGTCTGGGCAGAACCTCGCGCCGGAATGGAATACAGCCATGTTCGGCTGGACTTCTGTGGCGGTGCCTTCAGAGACATTTCCTTTGACAAGGCCTTATCTGTTTTACCTAGGTCGTGACACGCTAACGCGGGCACCCGCCCCGGTTCCAGAGCCGGCTACCTGGTTGCTGCTGCTGACCGGGCTGGCGCTGCTGGTGCAGCATGACTTGCGCCGCAATCGTCGCGTGCGGTAACCGGCGACACAATACCCGGCTCGGCCATATCTCCCATCGCAACGCACGGCCTGATCAATTCTTCCCTATAGCCCGAAAGGGCTATGCATTGCCCGGTTTTCAATATTGCTCCGTAACAATCGGCGGTTAGGCTGACGTGCCTGTCCCGCTCGTGCAAAAAAGTCGAGCGAAAAATGACCCGAACGGGCCATGAAAAACGGCGTTTAAAAAAGAAGAGTGGTAACAGTCGACCACTACAGTGTCATTTACGGCAAGCCAGCGCCGTAACTTTAGGGTTTTNNCCCTCTGCCTGAAGCCGAGCTCGACCGGTTCTTCTTCAAGCTGCTGGTCGGTTTTCCCTCGCGGGCCGAGCTGTCGGCAATCATCGACCGCACGACCGGCCCACGCAGCGAACAGCCCGCCGCCATCGCCGACGGCAACCAGGGTCTGAACGGTGAGTTGTTCATGTCCGTTTGGGATCCTGTTTCACAAACATCCTATGTCAACGACTTGGGCGTTACCATCAACAGCTTCCTGGCCAATGCCAACACCCCTGGCTATTCCCTGAGCTATGCCGCCAGCAACCTGCTGACCAGCAACTTCAACCTGGCGGGTAACACCAGCCTGGTCTACAACGTGGCTGCGCTGGATAAGGTACCCACCAATGCACCTTATCTCGGGCAGGTTTACCTGAGCACGACCAATGCCGCCGCATCTGTTGTTGCCAGCATGTCAAATTCCAAAGTGAATAACATGCAAAGTTCAAATGGTTACGTAACCACAATCAATGGAAGCGACCTGAATTACGCGACTAACAACGAAGGGGTATTTAGCGCCGCCACCGGTGGGGCCGCCTATTTTGGCAGCGGTATCGGAACTAACTGGTTAGGCTATTCGACATTTAACAACGCGGCAGCCGTGGGCACCGCGCAGAACATGTGGGAGCTGACCCCCAGCAGCAACTCGGGTTTGGGCCACGCTACGGTGTCCGAATTGGCTGGCCAGTGGAACTTGAGCAGCGCAGGCAACTTGACCTACGCCGTCCCGGGTGCCGCTCCTGTGCCGCTTCCTGCTGCCGTATGGTTGCTGGGTTCCGGCCTGATCGGCATGGTCGGCGTGGCACGCCGCAAATCAAGCAAGACAGCCGCTTAACTATTGCCTAATTCAACCGAGATAAAAGGAAAAATCATGAAATTGAAAAAACTGGTTCTGGCCTCCGCCATGGCGTTTGCGGTTAATCAAGCATTTGCCCTGCCACCCACCACGACGCCTGACGTACAGGTGTTCATCTCCGGTTCGTCTGCAGTACAGGGCGCACTGGGTGCGATTGTCGCCGGCATGATGCCGGGGGGCTATGACAAGTATATGGATACCCAGACTACCGGTTCAAATTACCGCGCCTATTTCGGTACGGTGTCGGGTACGGGTACGTCACTGGACGGCAAAAAAGTACTGGTGCACAACCGTGCACTGGGTGGCTCGTTCCAGGGTGTGGGTCCGCTGGCGCGTGCCCAGGCGATCAGCCGCATGACCATCGACGGCACCTGTGTGCTGACGTCGGGTACCTACCTGTGCCCCAATACCGTGAATGCAGTGCCTGACCTGGGTGTTTCCGACGTTGAGCCAGCACTGTTCATTACAGCTAACTTGCCGTCCGGTCAGGTTGCATTGAGTCCCGCTGAAATGGCGAAGATTACTGCCTCCAGCACGAACTCCACCGGTCTCGGTATTGCCGTGACGGATAACCTGTATAACGCAGGCGTGACCAATCTGAGCCATACCCAGATTGCCAGCCTGATGCTCGGTTCGTATACCGACTGGAGTCTGCTGGGCGTGTCAGGCGTGTCCGGCCCGGTGCTGGTGCAACGGCGTGAGGCCGGTTCGGGCACCCAGGCGGGTACCAATAACTACTTTGGTGGTGCGCCCTGTGCTGCCTGTGGTTTATTTATGGCTGATGCTACCGTTGCATCCAACCCGACCAGCGCGATTAGCGGCTATACGGTGGTGCAAAACGGCGATACCGGCACCCTGGTCGCCAGCCTGAATGCTTCCTACAACGTGGGTAACAAGGCGATCGGTCTGATCGGCCTGAACAAGCAGCCGGGTGCCAGCGACCATTGGCACTTTGTTTCGATTGATGGCGTTGCGCCCACGCTGGCCAATCTCATGAACGGCAACTATGGCTTCTATGTCGAGCAGTCGATACAGCAGCGTAACACCACGGTGAACGGTGTCGCTGCACCTAGCGGCAATGTGGCCACTTTCCTGGCGACGTTCACGGCGCGTGCCGAAGATCCTGCCATTCTCGGCCCTCTGGGTGGTCTGCTAGCCTTGCCTACCAACTTTGATCCGACCGTGAACGCCAATACGGCGAAAGCGACCAAGCAAGGTAACAGCTGCGCACCTAGCCAGTTGTACTACTAAGCAAGCGGTTTTCCTCTGTTGTCAGGGCGCGGTGCAATACCGCGCCCAACCTGACCCGGTCGGCCAGAAATTCTTGGCCGGCCTGGTTATTTATCCGCCCTGGCAGCAGGGCGGATAAATAACCAACCGTGAATCAACGATGAACAGACAGAATCCTTACCAGCGCGCGTCATGGGTATTTTTCAGCGGCTTGCTGCTGGCGTCGCCAGCCGTGGCGGCAGACGCTGTGCCGGCCGATGCGGCGTCGCACGCGCCTCGTGCTGACGCGGCGGCGTCGCATCGCTTCAACGTGATGGAATACCAGGTGGCAGGCAACACGGTGCTGCCGAATCTGGCGATAGAAGAAGCGGTGTATCCCTGGCTGGGCGAATCCAAAACCATTGACGATATCGACCACGCGCGCGCCAGCCTGGAACAGGCCTACCGCGATGCGGGCTACCTGACGGTGCTGGTCGATATTCCCGAGCAGCAGGTCGAGGGCGGCATCGTCACGCTGCAGGTCACCGAAGGCAAGGTGGCACGCACCCGTGTAGTGGGGTCGCATTACTTTTCACAAGGCCGCATTCTCGCCAAAACGCCTGAGCTGGCCGAGGGCAGCGTGCCGCATTTCCCGGCCATGCAGAAACAGATCGCATCGGTCAACACCACGCCGGATCGGCGTGTGACGCCGGTGCTCAAGCCCGGTAAAACGCCCGGCACCATCGACGTCGATCTGAATGTGGACGACAAGCTGCCGGTGCATGGCAGCCTGGAGCTGAATAACCGTTACAGCGCCAATACTTCGCCGTGGCGGCTGAGCGGCATGGTGCGCTACGACAACCTGTGGCAGCGCGAACACAGCCTGGCGTTGCAGTACCAGGTGGCGCCGGAGAATGTGGCGCAGTCCAACGTGCTGTCGGCGACCTATGTGATGCCGTTGGGCACGCGCGGCAACATGCTGGCGCTGTATGCGGTGCGTTCGCGCAGCAACGTGGCGGTGCTGGGCGATCTGTCGGTGCTGGGCAACGGCAATATCTACGGCGTGCGCGAGATACTGCCGCTGCCGTCGACCGCGCGCCTGTTCCATTCGTTCACGCTGGGTGCAGATTACAAGGATTTCCTGGAAAGCCTGGTGCTGCAGGGTGCCGACAGCTATAAAACCCCGATCAGTTATCTGGCCTTCGTGCTGGGATACAGCGCCACACTGCAACAGGCCAGCGCGCAGACGCAGGCCAATATCAACGTCAACTTCGCGCCGCGCGGCCTGGGTAATACGCCACAGGAATTCGACAACAAGCGCTACAAGGCGCAGCCGAATTATGTCTACCTCAAGGCCGATGTCACCGATACCCGCACGTTGTTTGGCGACTACAGCCTGGTGACCCGGCTGGGCGGCCAGCTGGCCGATATGCCGCTGGTCAGCAACGAGCAGTTCGGCGCGGGCGGTGCCGAGACGGTGCGCGGCTATCTGGAAGCCGAAGCGCTGGGCGACAACGCGGTATTGGGTAGCCTGGAGATCCGTTCGCCGTCGTTTGCCAAACAGTTGCCCGACAGCATCGACGAGCTGCGCGTGCTGGCGTTTACTGACGGCGCGGTATTGCGCATTCTCGACCCGCTGCCGCAGCAGGACAGCAGCTTCGTCCTGTCCAGCGCCGGTGTCGGCGTGCGCCTGAAAGCGGTGCGGCATCTGACGTCGGCGCTGGATGTGGCGTGGCCGTTCAAAAGCACGGTGAACACGCGCAGCGGCGAGCCGCGTGTGCATTTCAAGCTGTTTTACGAATTCTGATCGGAATCAATACATGGGCATTTGCATCTACCTGGAACTGGATCGGCGCTCGGCCAGCAGCCTGATGGTGCTGATGGCGTGCGGCGTGCTGGGTTGCGCGGATGCCATGGGCGCGACGACATTGCCGGTGGCGGCATCCAACTGGCTCGGCAGCGGCAGCGCCACGCTGACGCAAAGTGCCAATCAGGCGATTATCAATCAGGCTAGTCAGCGCGCGATTCTGAACTGGCAGAGTTTTAATATCGGCAAGGACAACGCGGTTATTTTCAACCAGCCGGGAGCGTCGGCGATTGCGCTGAACCGGATTTTCGATCAGAACCCGAGTCTGATTCAGGGCTTGCTGAAAGCCAACGGGCAAATCTTTCTGGTCAACAATAACGGCATCGTGTTCGCCAACGGTGCGCAGGTCAACGTGGGTGCGCTGGTGGCGTCGACACTGGATATCAGCGACAGCGTTTTCAACAAGGGCATCGGCGCCATCCTTGACGGAAGCGCGGCGTTTGAGGGCGGCAGCGTGCCCGATGGTCTGGTGCGCGTTGAAGCAGGCGCGAAGCTGACAGCAGCGAACGGTGGCAAGATCATGCTGTTCGCCCCGAAGGTGCAAAACATGGGTGTCATCTCCACGCCGGCCGGGCAGATCATCCTCGCCGCCGGCAGCAAGGTGTACCTCGCGCCGAGTACCGATCTCAGTTTACGTGGTTTTCTGATCGAGGTGGACGGCGGCGGCACCGCGACCAACCTGGGGCAGATTGTCGCCGAGCGCGGCAATATCACACTGGTCGGTCTGGCCGTCAATCAGAACGGCCGGGTGTCGGCCACCACCTCGGTCAACGCTAATGGCTCGATTCGCCTGCTGGCCAAGGATACGATACAGGCAGCCACCACTACCAACGACGGCAGTGGTAATAAAACCGTCACCGCAACACATACCGGCACCGTGACTCTGGGTGCCAACAGCGTCACTGAAGTGACGCCAGAGCTGGGCGATACGGCGACCAGCCCCGACGAGCAGACGTTCAATCCATCGCGCGTCGAGGTGATGGGCGGCAAGATAGAAATGCTGGCTGGCAGCCATATCGTGGCGGCTGGTGGACAGGTTAATTTGACAGCGCTGGACAATCCTTCCAACCCGCAATTTTTGATTCCCGGATCGGCAGCCAATGCCAGCCGCATCTACCTGGACGGCACCAGCACCATCGACGTAGCCGGTATCGAGAATGTGGCGGTGCTGATAGCGCGCAACCTGGTGCAGGTCGATCTGTATGGCGACGTGCTGAAAAATTCGCCGCTGGTGCAGGACAGCGTGCTGCGCGGCAAGACCGTGACAGTGGACATCAGCAAGGGCACGCCGCTGGGCGATTATTCCGGCTACGAAGCGAAAATTGGCCGCACTGTCGCCGAGCGCAGCGCCGCGGGCGGCACGGTGACCATGGCTTCGGAAGGCGACATCGTAGTACGTCAGGGTGCCACGCTGAATCTGTCGGGCGGCTCCTTGCGTTATCAGGACGGTTACCTCAATACCACCAAGCTGGTGTCGCAGGGCAAGACCTACGATATCAGCGTGGCGACACCGGACCGGGTGTATGACGGCGTGCTGGGCACGGTGACGCGCACCTATACTAAATGGGGCGTGACGGAATCCTGGGATTCGCCCTCGGTGCGCGGCCAGTTCACGCCGGGTTATCTGGAAGGCAAGAATGCCGGCACGGTGCAATTCATCGCCCCCGCCATGTCGATGCTGGGAACGGTCATCGGCAAGACCAGCACCGGCATCTATCAGCGCCAGCCGTATTCAGCTGGGCTTGCTAGCGGGTCCTATGTCACCTCGCATACCCTGATGCCGAAAGGCGCCACGATGATCGTCGGCGATGACAGCCAAGCATCGCAGGATAGTCCGGATTTCAGAGCGCCATCAGTCAGCTTTGTGACGCAGCCCACCGCGTTGCCGGATAGCTTCGATGCCAATGCTGTGTTGCCGACAGGATTATCTGGCGAGGTAGAGCTGGCCGCCGGGCTGGTGGGCAAGGATGCCGTGAGCAATCTGGCGGTGTACAGCAATGGCAAAATCAGTGTGCAGTCGGGGGCGACGCTGCAAGCGCCTGGCGGCAGCGTCACGCTGGTCGGCCGGGAAGTGAATGTGGCGGGCAATATCGACGTTCAGTCCGGCGCCATCGCGTTGCAGTCGCGTGGCATTTTCGGTCAGTCATCAGACAGTGCCAATACACTGACAGTCAGCGGTGCGTTGAATGCCAGTGGCGGTTGGGTTAACGACAATGCGGCGATTCTGAGGGGCGGCACGGCCTCTGACCCACTGCTGACAAAAGGCGGTTCCATCAGCATTAAATCGCTGGGCGATGTGCTGATCCAGCCGGGCAGCAGCCTCGATGTGTCCGGCGGCGGCTGGGTGGACGGCAGCGGCAAGCTGGCGGGTGCGGCGGACGCGGGTGCGATCAGCATCAGCAGCGGCAATGGGCTGCCGGCCGCTTTGTCCAATACGTCGAAGTTGGTACTGAATGGCACGCTGTCCGGTTATGCGCTGGGCAAGGGCGGTGCCCTGAATTTGAGCACCGGTCAGGTGCGCATAGACGACAGCGGCGTGGCGGGCGAGCTGGTATTGCCCTCGGCCTTTTTTAATCAGGGCGGATTTTCCAGCTATTCGGTCAACGGCAGCGACGGGTTGACGGTGGCTGCCGGTCAGACGGTACAGGCCAAGTCGCTCAGCCTGCAAATGAACCCGGCTTCGCGTACCGCCGCCAGCGCCCGCAGCATGGCGGGTTTCAGCCAACGTGTGCTGCTGCCGGATGCGCTACGCAAGCCGACCACGCTCAATTTATCCGCCAGCAGCGTATTGTTTGGCAACTTATCCGTGCAGCAAGGCGCCACGTTGGCAGTGGATGCTGGCAGTAGCGTCAATCTAAGCGCAGGACGCCAACTGACGGTGGATGGCACGCTCAGCGCACCCGCCGGGACGATCGGCCTCACTCTGCTGGGCGTGCCGGGGGGAACGGGCGACCCTGGCTTTCTGGCGGATCAATCCATCTGGCTCGGGCAGCACGCGCAGTTGCTGAGCCGGGGCGTTGACCAGACGCTGGTCAACAACAACGGCCTGCGTCAGGGGGAAATCCTCAACGGCGGGCAGGTGACGATCACCGCGAACAAGGGCTATGTGGTGAGCGAAGCCGGTTCGCTGATCGATGTCTCGGGCACCAGCGGCGCGGTAGATTTGCTCAAGGGCGACGTCCAATCCGCGACTTACCAGCATACCCAGGTCGCCAGTGATGCCGGGTCAATACAAATCAATACACGCGAGGGCGCCTTGCTGGATGGCGCCTTGCTTGGCAAGGCGGGCGGTGCAGGTGCACAGGATGGCAGTTTTGGTCTCTCGGTAGACACCAACAATGTTACGTTACCGCCTGTTTACCCAGGAGTCGTTTATCCAGGTACGGATCGGCAAATCGTGCTGGCCCAGCAGGGCGCCATTCTCCCCACCGGGCTCAAGCCGGGCGATGTCATTGATATGGCAAGCTATAACGGCAAAGGCCGGATTACCGCAAACCAGTTGATGGACGGCGGGTTTGCGCAGGTTTCGCTGCAGGGGCAGCATGCGGTGCATTTCGACGGCGACGTCAGCCTGCACACCGCGCGTTCGATTCAACTGGATGCGCCCGCTTTGATTGCGGACAGCGGCAAGACAGTGGCTCTGCAAAGCAGTTATATCAGTCTTGGCAACAGCAAACCCTACTATCAGGCGGCACCAGTAGCGCAGGGCGGCACCGCCAGTCTGACGGCGACCGCAGATTTGATCGATTTGACCGGCAATGTGTCGCTCAACGGCATGGGTCGGACGGTGTTGAAAAGCAGGGGCGATATCCGTCTGAATGGCATCTGGAATCAGGACGCCGCCCACCTTGCACTGCTGGGCGCGTTCAGCACGGCAGGCGATCTGAGTCTGCAGGCGCGTCAGATCTATCCCAGCACGTTGAGCGACTTTACCCTGGCGATCACCGGCAATCCGTCCGGCACGCTGCAAATACTTGGTAACGGCAGTGATACGCCGGTGCCTTCCGCTGGCGGCAAGCTCACATTGAGCGCGCCCAACATCGTGCAAGACGGCGTGCTGAAGGCGCCGCTCGGCGAGATTGCGCTGGCGGCGACCGACACGCTGACGCTGGGTGCACAGAGCATCACCTCGGCGTCGGCTGAAGGGCAGACGACTCCCTTCGGCATCACCTCGAATGGCCAGAGCTGGCTGTATGCACTGAGCGACTCGAGCAATCTGCCGATTGCCGCGCCGCCGCAAAAGCGCGTCACGCTCACCGGTCACGATATCAGCGTTCAGAACGGTGCCAAGGTGGATATCTCCGGCGGCGGCGATTTATTCGCGTATGAGTTCATTCCCGGCCCGCCGGGACGCTCGGTGGACGTGCTGGCTGCCGGTTACAGCAGCACCAGCTACGCAGTGGTGCCGGGGTTGAGCAGTGTATTTGCACCGTATGACACGCAATATTATGCGGGTTCGTCGGTCAAGCCCGGCGACAGCGTCTATCTGTCCGGCGCAGCTGGCTTGCCGGCAGGCGT
>DMQT01000005.1:2337-4140 GCA_003455595.1 Betaproteobacteria bacterium | reverse complement strand
CTTGCTGCCGGCGCGCTACGCGTTGCTGCCTGGTGCTTTCCTGGTGCAGTCAGTCAATGGTTACCGCGACCTGCAGCCGCAGCAGAAGCTCACGCTGGCGGACGGCACGCAAATCGTGGCGGGGTATCGTACCGTGGCCGATCAGCTCAATACGGCGGCACGCTATGCTGGCTATGCGGTGCGCCCCGGCGCCGCGGTCATGAAGGAAGCGCAGTACCAGCAAAGCTACGCCAATACTTTTTTCACGCAACAGGCGCTGGCGCAGGGCAGTGCGCTGCCGCGTCTGCCTGCCGATGCGGGCCAGTTCGTGCTGGCACCGCTGAGCACGCTATCGATGCAAGGCGACCTGCTGCAGGCCACCCATCCCAATGGCGGGCACGGCGCAATTGTTGACATTGCGGTACCGAATTTATATGTCGGCGACGGCACGACCGCCGCGCCGAACGGCTACGTCAGTATCGACGCCACGACCTTGAGCCACCTCAACGCCGAAAGTCTGCTGCTGGGCGGCACGCGCCAGAGTGCGGCGGACGGCATACTGGTCAATGTGGACAGCGACCGGATTGTGATCGCCAATAATGCCGCCAAGCCGCTCACCGCAGACGAAGTCATCCTCGCCGCCAACAACGGCATTACGGTGAACGCGGGCAGCGCAATCGTGGCCAGCGGCACAGCCACAGGCTCACCTGACCTGATTATCGGGCGCGGCGGCAACGGCGATGGTGCGCTGCTGCGCGTTGCCAATGGCGATCATGTCAATGTCAAACGCGAGAATGTGCAGCGCGCTACCGGTACGTTGGACGTGGGCAGCAATGTGCTGCTCGGCGGCAAATCCATTACCCTGGACGCCACGCTGGATACGACCTCGAAAGCCGATCTGCAACTGGCAGGTGGCAGCCTAAGCCTGGGCGCGGGGCGCATCAGCCTGGGTGACATCAGCGGCGTAAACAACGGGCTGGCGCTGTCCGGCACCGAGCTTGCCGCGCTGGGCGGCCTCGATGGCCTCTACCTGAAGAGCTACAGCACCATCGATTTTTATGGTGACCTGACACTGGGCACCGGGCAGTCCAGCATTCAGCATCTCGCGCTGGATGCAGGCGGTCTGCGCGGATTTGGCGGTGCCAGCAAAACCGTCACCCTGGCGGCGGGCGACGTCGTGCTGCATAACAGCGGGACTGCCAATGCTGACGTGGCGGCAGCTTCCGGCGGTGCGCTCACGATTCAAGGTCGGCGCAGTATCACGCTGGCCGAGGGCGACCAGCAGGTCAACGGTTTTGGAAGTACCAATCTGGTCTCCGACGGCGTCATAAACGGGCACGGCACGGGCACGCTGCAGGTGGCGGGCGATCTCAATCTGCAGGCGGCGCGCGTGACGGCCGATGCCGCTTCGGTTCAGGGTTGGACGGCTAGCGGCAAGGTGGAGGTCAATCCGGCTGCAACGGCAGCGCTCGGCACCGCACCGATCGGCGGCAGCCTGGCGATCACCGGTCAGAAGGTGTTGAACCAGGGCAATATCGAACTGGCAGCGGGCACGCTGTCGCTGACAGCAACCGGCAGAACGGTGGACGATAAAGTGACGCTGGCCGCCGGATCGAATACCAGCACCGCAGGCGTCGCCAAAGTGTTCGGCGGGGTGACGACGTTTGCACCGGGCGGACTGGTTAAATTGACGTCGGCCAGCGGCAATGTCGATGTGCAGACAGGTGCCACGCTGGACGTTTCCGGTGCCGCAGGCGGCGGCGATGCAGGCGCCTTGCAGACCTCGGCGGTGAATGGTCAGGTGGTGCTGGCGGGCACGCTGAA
>DMQT01000005.1:1748-2272 GCA_003455595.1 Betaproteobacteria bacterium | reverse complement strand
ACCCTGGCCAGTTTCTCGGCCTTGAACAGTGCGCTGGAAGTCGGTCAATTCAATGCGCTGCGGAATATCCGGGTGCGTCAGGGCGATGTGGTTGTCGCCGCCACCGATAGCGCGCATGCGCAACAGTTCGGTCTGGCGGTGGATGCCGGCAAGCTGGATGTCAGCGGGTTGATCGACGCGTCCGGCNNATACGGCTTGCCGCGCGCGACGACGTGACGCTGCACAGCGGCGCCAGCCTGCAGGCCAACGGCAGCACTGGCATGGGCGGCCAGGTTGAACTGGATACCACATCCGGCACGATCAATGTCGACAACGGCGCGCAAGTCGGCGTCAGCGGCGCATCCGGCAATGCCGCCGTGGACGGCGGCCAGGTGCTGCTGCGCGCGCCGCGCACGGCGGGGAATACGGTCGGCATTACATTGGGTAATGGTGTCATCAGCGGTGCCAAAACCACGGTGGCCGAAGCCGTCCAGGTGTACAACAACGTCAGCACGCTCGACGCCAGCAATCTGCCGACGATGCAA
>DMQT01000005.1:962-1719 GCA_003455595.1 Betaproteobacteria bacterium | reverse complement strand
GGCATCGAGGTGCGTTCCAGCGGCGACCTGGCGCTGGCCAACGACCTGGATCTGTCGGGCTGGCACAGCGGCGGCCAGCCGGTCATGTTCACCCTGCGCGCAGCGGGTGACCTGAATCTCAACGGCAGTCTGAGCGATGGGTTCAGCAGCGCGGCGACCACGGCCACGCTGGGCAGCGGCGCGTCGGCGGGCTACAGGCTGGTGTCCGGCGCAGACCTGAGCGCGGCCAATCCGCTTGCCAACCAGGCACTGAATGCGCTTGCCAGTGACAAGGGCAACGTGAACCTGGCATCCGGCAAACTGATCCGTACCGGCACCGGCAACATTGCGCTGGCAGCCGGGCGCAACCTGGCGCTGGGCGATACCAAGTCGGTGATTTACACCGCCGGGGAAACTGCCGATGCGGTCAGCGGCTTTGTCGCACCTGCGGCGTCCAACTATGCCAAGAATGGCGGCAACCTGACGATAGCGGCGCAGGGTGATGTCAATGGCGTCGCCAGCAAGCAGCTGATTACCGACTGGCTGTTTCGCCAGGGGTCGCTCAAAGCCGATGGCAGCTTCAATAAACAACCATCGTGGTGGGTGAATTACAGCCAGTTCCAGCAGGGTGTGGGTACCTTGGGCGGCGGCGACGTGGAGATTGCAGCAGGCGGCAATATCAGCAATCTCGATGCGGTCGTGCCGACCAGCGGCCGGGTCAGTGGCACGTCTGCCAGCGACGCCAGCGCCACGATCCTGGGCGGTGGCGATCTGAGCG
>DMQT01000005.1:0-911 GCA_003455595.1 Betaproteobacteria bacterium | reverse complement strand
GTATTACGTGGCGCGCGGCCACGGTGAATTGACCGCAGACGGCGGGATTGTGTCTGGCCGGATGAATAACAATGGCACGCCTATCCACACGGTACTGGCGCTGGGTGATGGCGATTTCAAGCTCACGGCGAATCAGGACGTACAGATTGAAACCGTCATGAACCCGACGGTGTTTGCGCAGGGGGCGGCGCAGAGAATTACCGGGATAGGCGCGGGCGCGGCGCAAAAATCGTATTACTTTACCTATGCGCCGGACAGCAAGGTGGGGTTGATGTCGCTGTCGGGGAATGTGGAGCTGGTCAATAACGTCGATGCCTTGATCAAGCTGGTACCTGGCTCAGCGCTGGTTACCGATAGCAAGAACTCTCTCGTTGTTTATGCGCCGAGTCTGAGCGCCGCTGCCTTACAAGGCGATGTTCAGGTGGATGGCAGATTCACCTTGTTCCCTTCGGCGCAAGGCAATCTGCAATTGCTGGCCGGGCAGAATGTGAAGCTGGGCGGCCAGGTTAATCTGTCGGATGCCGACCCTGCATTGCTGCCCGGCATGCTGAGTCCGCTGACCAGCTACTCGACCGCAGTTGATGGCAAATTGCTGAATCAGCTGAGGAGTGCCAAATACGGCGCACATGCCGCAACACCGGTGCATGGGGGTGATACAACGCCCGTCAGCATCATTGCCCAAACGGGCGATGTCATTGCCCAAAGTGAAGGGGACACGCTATTCCTGGCAAAACCAGCGCAAATCGAGGCAGGGCGGGATATTGTCGATCTTAATCTGTATGCACAGAACCTGACAGCCAGTGATGTGACCAGCCTGCAAGCCGGCCGGGACATCGCCTATACCGACGCGCGTAACGCTGTTGGCAAGCTGGTGAACAATTCCCGCACCATCGAAGTGGACGGCCCGGGGC
>DMQT01000018.1 GCA_003455595.1 Betaproteobacteria bacterium | reverse complement strand
CGCCCTCATGCAACTGCCGGCCGGTCACACCACGAGTTATGGCCAACTTGCGCAGCAGTTGAACTCTAGCCCGCGCGCAGTCGGCCAGGCTTGCGGTGCCAATCCGCTACCGATTATTGTGCCGTGTCATCGCGTCGTCGCGGCACATGGACGCGGCGGCTTCATGCACGCGGTAAGCGGCGCGCCACTGGATTACAAAGCCTGGTTATTAACCCATGAATCCCGCATCAGCCAAGGCGCTTGATAGCTTTTGCGACTTGTTGTGGCTGGAGGATGGCCTGTCGCGCAACACGTTGGAAAGCTACCGCCGCGACCTGATGCAGTTTGCTACCTGGCTCGATAGCCAGTACATGCGCCCATTACTGCAGGCCGAACAAGTCGATCTTGAAGCCTATTTGCAATACCGTTTTGCGCGCAAAGCCAGCCCGCGCAGTACGGCGCGCCAGTTATCCGCACTCAAGCGATTTTATCGGCTGAAGCTGCGTGATGGCGCGATTCGCATCGATCCGACGCTCAAGGTAGACGCCCCGAAATTGCCGCGCTCGTTGCCAAAAAGCCTGTCAGAGTCGGATGTAGACAGGCTGCTTGTGGCACCCGACCTGGGCACGGCACTTGGGCTGCGTGACAAAGCCATGCTGGAAATGCTCTATGCCAGTGGCTTACGCGTGTCCGAACTGGTGACGCTGGGTAGCGCTAACGTCAGCCTGGACATGGGCGTAGTACGGGTAATGGGTAAGGGCGGTAAGGAGAGAATGGTGCCGTTGGGTGAAGAAGCACTGCTCTGGCTTACCCGCTACCAGCAAGAATCCCGCCCCCAGTTGCTGGCCGGGGCAATGAGTGACGCGCTGTTCGTCACCCAGCGCGGTGGTGCCATGACACGCCAGGCGTTCTGGTATCTGATAAAACGTCACGGCCTGCAGGCCGGTCTGGTCAAGCTGCCCTCGCCCCATGTGCTGCGCCACGCCTTTGCCACCCACTTGCTCAACCACGGTGCCGACTTGCGCGTGGTGCAACTACTCCTCGGTCACGCGGATATTTCCACCACGCAGATTTACACCCACGTCGCGCGAGAACGCCTCAAGCAGCTGCACACCAAACATCATCCACGGGGTTAAACGCTGGCTTTAACTAACAGGCTTATGCTGCTCAGTACCAGCAACACACCAATTAGCTGCATCAACTGTACACGGGACAGCCCAACATGCACGCGGCTGCCCAGCATCAACCCACCCGCCATGATCGGCAAACTCAGCAGATACGCCCACAGCAAGCGCGAATCCGCGAACAGACCAACCACGGCAAAACTGGTAATCCGCAGCAAGCCTTCAATAAAAAACAGACCCGAAAACGAGGCGCGCAAACGGCCTTTGTCATGAATACGGTGCGTCAGATAAATGACATAGGGTGGTCCACCGGTGCCGAACAAGGCACCCACCGCACCGCCGGTGAACGCAGCCGGCATCGCCCACCAACGTGAAATGAGCCGGTCGCCATGCAGATTTAGCAGCGATCGCACGCCAAATGCGCCGACAAACAGCGCCAGCACAATCAAGGTTGGTTTGAGAGGCAAATGCAGCAGCAGTGCTGTGCCGGTGATTACACCGATCAAGCTGAACGGCAACAGCACCCTGATCTCGCGCCAGTCGACCTGGCGAAAATTGACGCCACCCAGCAACAACGAGGCAGAAAAGTCCAGCAACAGCATCAGCGGCACGACAAACTGCAATGGCAACCACAACGCCAACAGTGGCACTGCTATCAAGCCCGAGCCAAAACCTGAAATACCGCGAATGAAGTACGCTGCCAGCAGTATCGCCGCTGCCGCCGCGTAGACTTCCGGGCTCAAAGACGTTGACCGCGTTCGATACAGATGCCGAGCTGCTTCACGCCGCGTACGATGGCCAGCTTGGTAACCGTCACCTTGACCCAGGGTGCGTCGAATTCGCTCAAAACCAGCTGCGCCACATGTTCCGCCAGCGCTTCAACCAGCATCGGACGCAAGGCACACGTGGTGGTTTGTATGCGTGCCGCCACCTGGCCATAATCGATAGTGTCATCCACCCGGTCGGTCTCGCCAGCGCGGCTGTTGCGTAATCCAATTTCCAGATCGAGCATGACCGGCTGAGGGACTTTGCGTTCCCACTCGTAAATGCCGATAATGAGCTCGATTCTGAATTCCTTGAGAAACAGAATATCCATGAAGACCTGTCGCCGCGCCAAAAGCGCTTATTTTAAGCGGAATCCCTGATGTTCATCATGTTTTTCATCGTGCCAGCCTATCTGCTCGGCTCACTTTCATTCGCCGTTATTGTCAGCCGGGCATTCGGCCTGCCAGATCCGCGCAGCCACGGCTCAGGCAACCCCGGCGCAACCAATATGCTTCGCACCGGACGCAAATCGGCCGCGGCACTGACGCTATTCGGCGATCTCGCCAAGGGCTGGCTGGCGGTCTATCTGGCACGCCATTTCGGCGCACAATATGGGGTTGAAGCGCTCGCCACCTATGGTGCGGCTGTTGCGGTGTTTCTCGGTCATCTTTATCCGGTGTTTTTTGGCTTTAAAGGCGGCAAAGGCGTGGCCACCGCACTCGGCATACTGCTGGCGATTTCACCCTGGCTCGGTCTGGCGACGCTACTGACCTGGCTAATCGTATTTGGCCTGACACGCACGTCTTCGTTGGCGGCGCTCAGCGCCGCAGCGCTTGCACCGGTTTACGCGGGCTACCTGATCGGCGGTACGCTGCCGATTTTTGCGCTCACACTCATCAGCCTGCTGATTTTCTGGCGTCATCGCGGCAATATTCGCCGCCTGTTAACGGGCGAAGAAGGCCGCGTTGCCAAGCCGTCGGCATCGCGACCCAAATAAACGGAGCTTGATATGGCGTGGTTTGAAAAAGAGATCAATTACGCACGCGAAAGTCTGGCACAGGTTTCCAAGGACAGCATTGAACTGGCAGGTGACAAACTCGGCGCGGTAGTCAAGGAAGGTGCCGCTAACGTCGGTGCCGAAATGCGCGAGGTGGTGCTCGGTGCAAGCCAGGAAATCGACGCCAAGCTGGATAAAATATCGGTCGAACTGCACAACCAGCGCCAGTTCACCAAGGATGACGTGCGTGAACTGGTTGACTACGCAGCCGATCGCCTGGGCAATGTACTGGATGAACGCGTTGCCGTCGCCAAGCGGGAAATATCGTCGTTGGTGCAGGACAAGGTGGAGTATTTCAAACACGAAGTGGACAGCTTTTTCATCCAACGCCAGCAAGATCTGGCGCGTGAACGGCGACGTCTGTTTTACAACGTGCTGATCGCGTTCAGTGCGTCAATCCTGGTGGGGTTCGTATCCTGGCTCTACCAGCATTTCGTACAAGGCAGCCTGGATCTATTCGGTGTATTCCGCATCGTATTCGCCTCGCTTACCGGCGGGTATGCGGTGTACTTGCTGGTTCGCCTGATACTGCGCTGGCAGCGCATGTCCGAACACCGCAAGGACGTGATGTTTCTCACCATGCGTTACTGGGGTGCGTTGCGGCCCGAGAGCATTTTTTCCACCCTGTTGCTGATCTGCATTCTGGCGCTGCTATTCGGTCTGGTGCTGTTCCCGGACATCCTGAGTCAAATACCCGGTGGCAAGCAGCTATTGCTGTGGGTGCACGACATCGAGCCCCGGTTACGGCGCTGATATTGACTGCAAATCCCAGCGCGGTCGCACACTGAAGGCACCCGCCGTGTGACCCGCATGCAGCAGACGCATCGCACCCGCGTAAGCAATCATTGCGCCGTTGTCGGTACAGAACTCCAGCCGCGGGAAAAACACCTGCGCGCCGCGTTTGGCAACACCCGCCTGCAGCGCAGCGCGGAGCTGGCGATTTGCGCCGACACCGCCCGCGACCACCAGGCGCCTGGCGCCAGTCTGCTTGAGTGCCGTCATGGATTTAGCCGTCAGCACCTCGGCAATGGCAACCTGAAAGGCCGCCGCAATATCAGCACGATCGGCAATAGCCGGATGCTTTTGTGTCAATGTCAGCACCGCCGTTTTGAGCCCGCTGAAACTGAAATCCAGATCACCCGAATGCAGCATCGGCCTTGGCAACTTGAAGCGTGCCGGGTCACCCTGCTCCGCCAATACCGACAGTGCCGCACCGCCTGGATAGTCCAGCCCCAACAGTTTCGCCGTCTTGTCGAACGCCTCACCCGCGGCGTCGTCGAGCGTGTCACCCAGTGTGGTATAGCGTCCCACCCCTTCGACTTGCATGAGCTGGGTATGCCCGCCCGACACCAGCAAGGCCACGAAAGGAAACGCCGGGGGCGTATCCGACAACAACGGAGAGAGCAAATGCCCTTCCAGATGATGCACGCCCAGCACCGGCACATTCAGCGCCACGCCCAGAGCATGCGCCAAACCCGTACCGACCAGCAGCGCCCCCGCCAATCCCGGCCCTTCGGTGTAGGCAATCGCATCGACATCAGCCAGCGTGCTGTCGGCCTGCGCCAGCACCTGACGGATCAAGGGCACCGCACGGCGAATATGGTCGCGCGACGCCAGCTCGGGCACCACGCCGCCGTATTCGGCATGCATGGCAATTTGGCTGTGCAAGGCATGCGCGCGCAAGCCGCGTTCAGTATCGTATAACGCGATGCCGGTTTCATCGCACGAAGATTCAATTCCAAGTATCAACATGGCCGAGAGTTTAACAAAGCAACGCATTACCTTGAAAAAAATCGCTATCCGATTATAATTGAGGTTTTTTCCGTCTCTGGAGACACCCATTCATGCCGAATATCCGCGTCAAAGAAAATGAGCCGTTTGAAGTCGCCATGCGTCGTTTCAAGCGCACCGTTGAAAAAACCGGTCTATTGACCGAGCTGCGTGCCCGCGAATTTTACGAAAAGCCCACCGCAGAGCGTAAGCGCAAGCTGGCAGCTGCCGTCAAGCGCCACTTCAAACGCATCCGCAGCCAGACCCTGCCGCCAAAACTGTATTGATTGCTTCTGGTTTAGTGCCTGCCATGCAGCTCAAGTCACGCATCACCGAAGACATGAAAACCGCCATGCGCGCCAAAGATACGGCACGTTTGGGGGCGATTCGACTGCTGCTCGCCGCCATCAAGCAACGTGAAGTGGACGAACGCATCGAGCTGGATGACGCACAAATCATTACCGCCATCGACAAAATGCTCAAGCAGCGGCGTGATTCAATCGCCCAGTTTGAAGCTGCTGGTCGATTAGAGCTGGCCGAAATCGAAAAATTCGAAATCGACGTATTGCAAGGCTACATGCCACAAGCCGCCAGTGCCGCCGAGGTCGATGAACTGATCAATCAGGCGATCAGCGCCAGTGCAGCCGTAGACATCAAAGACATGGGCAAGGTCATGGCCATTGTCAAACCCCAGTTGGCGGGTCGCGCTGACATGGCGCAGGTTTCCACCCGCATCAAATCCAAACTGGCCTGAAGCGCCCAGTTTTTAATAACCTGGCGCGATTAATACTCCATATTTCTGAGGGAACACCATGATCCCGCAGGATTTTATCCAGACGCTCCTAAATCGCGTGGATATTGTGGACGTCATTGACCGGCGTGTGCCACTCAAAAAGGCCGGTGCTAATTTTCAGGCCTGCTGCCCATTTCATAACGAAAAATCGCCGTCCTTCACGGTGTCGCCGAGCAAGCAGTTCTACCATTGCTTCGGCTGCGGTGCGCACGGCACCGCCATCGGTTTTTTGATGGAATACGCCGGGCTCGGCTATGTCGACGCCATCAAGGAGCTTGCCAGTCAGTCCGGCATGACGGTACCGGAGGGTGCCGCGCCCGATCCACAGCGCGTGCAACAGGTTGCCAGTCTGGTGGAACTGATGCAACGGGCGGCCCAGTATTACCGTCAGCAGCTCAAACTTGCACCCGTCGCCATCGACTATCTGAAAAAACGCGGGCTGACCGGCGAAATAGCCGCCCGTTTCGGGCTGGGTTACGCACCTTCCGGCTGGCAAAACCTGCAAGCGGTATTCGACCACTATGACGACACCGCCCTGGTCGAAGGTGGACTGGTCATTGTGAATGACGCCGGCAAGCGCTACGACCGCTTTCGCGAACGCATCATGTTTCCGATAGTCGGGCTCAAAGGCGACGTGATCGGCTTTGGCGGGCGTGTGCTGGACAGTGGCGAGCCGAAATACCTCAATTCGCCGGAAACACCGCTGTTCCAGAAAGGCCACGAGCTTTATGGCCTGTTTCAGGCACGGCGGGCGATACGCGATGCAGGACGTGCGCTGGTGGTCGAAGGTTACATGGACGTCGTCGCGCTTGCGCAACACGGCGTGGACTACGCGGTGGCCACGCTTGGCACCGCCACCACCCCCAACCACCTGCAAAAACTGCTACGGCATACCGATGAAGTGGTGTTTTGCTTCGATGGCGATAGCGCAGGTCAACGCGCTGCCTGGCGCGCGCTGGAAAACAGCCTGGCGATGCTGACCGACAGTTGCCGGGTAGGGTTTTTGTTCTTGCCCGCACAACATGACCCGGACAGTTATATCCGGGAGCATGGCAAAGCCGGATTTGAAGTCTTGCTGAGTCAGCAGATCGTGCCGCTCTCGAGCTATCTCGCCAAGGAGTTAGCCGCACAGCACGATCTGACCGCCAGCGAAGGCAAAAGCGCTTTTCTAAAAGCCGCGCAACCCTTGCTGAGCCAGGTGAGCGCACCCGGTCTCGCACTCATGCTGCGCAAGCGTATCGCCGAGCTGGCCGGCATTCAGCAAAACGAGCTGGAAACACTGTGGAAAATCGAGTTTCAGCGCAAGCGGCCTGCCAATACGCCGTTACGCACGCCGCGCCCGGCACCGGTTTCAAATTATCGTCGCATGTTACGGGCGCTGTTGTTTCAGCCAGCACTGGCGCGGGAACTGAATAATGCATTATTGACCTTAACCCATCCGGATGCGAGTGCTTTGCAGGGGGTCATTGAATTACTTCAGCAGCACCCCCATCTGGAGACTGCCGCTGTCGTTGAACACTTTCGCAATAGTGCACTGATGCCGCAACTACAGCAGGCAAGCAGCGAAATCATGGTCTGGGCGGACGATTTTGATGCCGCTGCCGAATTCGCCCTGGCACGCGAGCAGATCGACACTGAGCAGCATAATCTGCGGACTGCCAATGTTGCCAGCAAATCACTGAGCACACTGACGGAAGCTGAAAAAATGGAATTGCAACAACTGTCTAGGCGCAAAGTGCGCACGGAAAAATGACCGGACGTCAACGAAAAACGGTATAATTGTAAGATTTTTTGAAGCAGCAACTTACTGGAATAACAACATGGCAAACGATCAAGACAAAGGTGACGTAAAACAGACGGACGTCGAAGCCCGCCGCACGCGCCTGAAAAATCTGATTGTGCTGGGCAAAGAGCGTGGTTATCTCACCTACGCCGAGATTAACGACCACTTGCCGGATGACATGCTCGACGCAGAACAGATCGAGGGTGTGATCAGCATGATCAACGACATGGGAATCCAGGTCTTTGATGAGGCGCCGGACGCGGAAACCCTGCTGATGTCGGATGCCGCGCCCGCCGCCACCGACGAAGATGTAGTAGCCGAGGCCGAGGCTGCGCTGTCCACCGTAGATTCCGAATTCGGCCGTACCACCGACCCGGTGCGCATGTACATGCGTGAAATGGGCACGGTTGAACTGCTGACGCGCGAGGGCGAGATTGAAATTGCCAAACGTATCGAAGATGGTCTGAAACACATGGTGCAGGCTATCTCTGCCTGCCCTACCACGATCGAGCAGATTCTGGAGCTGGTCGATAAAGTCGAGCGCGAAGAAATCCGTATTGATGATTTCGTTGACGGCGTGGTGGTTGAAGAAACCGAAGCCATGGTCAACGAACCCGAACCGGAAGCCATTGAGAACGAAGAAGAGATCGATGAAGAAGCCGAGGAAGATGATGGCAGTGCGTTGGCCGCAGCCAATCTGGCACAGCTCAAAATCGACGCCATGGCGCATTTTGATGTAGTGCGAAAAGTATTCAAGCGCATGCAGGTCGCACTCAAGAAAACCGGCTTTGCCAGTCCACAGTACACGCGCTTGCAGGAAGAGCTTTCGAACGAATTGCTGAGCATCCGCTTTTCTGCCAAACAGGTCGAAGCGCTGTGTGAAAGCGTGCGCACGCTGGTTGAAGAAGTGCGCAGCCACGAACGCGATATCATGGAATTTGCGGTCACTAAATCCGGCATGCCACGCGCGCATTTCATCAAGGTATTCCCCGGTAACGAAAGCAATCTGGAATGGGTCATCAAGGAAATCGGCTCGAAAAAAGCCTATGTCGAAGGCCTGATCCGCCACCAGCATACGATCGTTGAACGCCAGCAGCGCTTGATAGCATTGCAGGACAAGGTCGGCATTTCGATCAAGGATCTGAAAGAAATCAACCGCCAGATGTCCACCGGCGAAGCCCGTGCACGCCGCGCCAAGCGCGAAATGATTGAGGCCAACCTGCGCTTGGTGATTTCGATTGCAAAAAAATACACCAACCGTGGTCTTCAGTTCCTCGATCTGATTCAAGAAGGCAACATCGGCTTGATGAAGGCAGTGGACAAGTTTGAATATCGCCGCGGCTACAAGTTTTCGACCTACGCCACCTGGTGGATCCGTCAGGCCATCACGCGTTCGATTGCGGATCAGGCACGCACCATCCGTATTCCAGTGCACATGATCGAAACCATCAACAAGATGAATCGCATCTCGCGCCAGATATTGCAGGAAACCGGACAGGAACCCGATCCGGCCTTGCTGGCGGAAAAAATGGAAATGCCGGAGGAGAAGATTCGCAAGATTCTCAAGATCTCCAAAGAGCCGATTTCCATGGAAACCCCGATCGGCGACGACGAAGACTCACATCTGGGCGACTTTATCGAAGACACCATGACGCTGGCACCGATTGAAGCGGCCATTTATGGCAGCCTGCAAGAAGTCACCAAAGACATCCTCGACGGCCTCACCCAGCGTGAAGCAAAAGTGTTGCGCATGCGTTTCGGTATCGAAATGAATACCGATCACACGCTGGAAGAAGTCGGCAAGCAGTTTGACGTAACGCGTGAGCGTATCCGCCAGATTGAAGCCAAGGCACTGCGCAAGCT
>DMQT01000068.1:2432-3642 GCA_003455595.1 Betaproteobacteria bacterium | reverse complement strand
TGGAAGCAAAGGTGCCGAATATCAAAGACACGGCCAGCCCACCGAATACCGGGTCGGTCACCATGATGGCGGAGCCCAAAATGATGGCGAGCGCAGTCAGCATGATAGGTCGGAAACGCACTGCGCCGGCTTCGATCACTGCGTCCTCGAGACTGTAGCCGCGCGCCCGGTAATCGATGATGAAGTCGATCAATAGCAGCGAGTTGCGCACCACTACGCCGGCCAGCGCGATGACGCCGATCATCGACGTGGCGGTGAACGCCTGCTGAGTAATCCAGTGGCCCGGAAACACCCCCACCAACGTGAGCGGAATTGCGCCCATCACTATCAGCGGCATCATGAACGACTTGTAGTAGCCCACCAGCATCAGGTAGATGAATATCAGTGCGACGATGAAGGCGGAACCCAGATCGCGGAACACGTCCAGCGTCAGGCGCATCTCACCGCCCCACAGCAGGTGATAGCCCATCACGTCATCGGGCTGGGCCTCGACGAAGCCCAGGTTGCCGGTCTTGAATGTCACCCCGGAGGACAGCAGTTTGCTGTCAAGCATTTTATCCAGCGCCAGCACGGCATATACCGGGCTGGACTTCAGCAGTTCGCCGCCCACCAGCACCACAGGATGCTGGTCGCGGTCATAGATCGGCTTGTCTTCGGTCGCGCGCTCTACCGTGGCAATGGCAGACAGTGGCACCTGTTGGCCTGACATGTTGGTGACGTGAATGGACAGTATCTGGGCGGGCGTCTGGCGTTCGCTTTGCGGCAGGCGCACGGTAATGTCCACCGGCTCTCGTACATTGTCTACATGCATGGTGCCAATGGAAAAGCCGGATACGTAGTCATGCAGCAGCTTGCCTACTTGACCCACGGCCACGCCCGAGAGTGCGGCCTTTTCGCGATCCACTTTCACATGGAACGCATCAACGGTAGCGGTTACCGAGTCATCCACGTTGACGATGCCGTAGACCTTGTCAAAGTCGCGGTCCACGTCTGCCGCTGCTGCACGCAGTGTGTTGTAGTCCGGGCCATACAGCTCGGCCAGTACCTGTGACTGCACTGGCGGGCCAGGCGGGGGTTCATAGAGTTTCAGCTTGGTCTGCGGGAAGGCTTGGCGTACCGGTGCCAGCGCTGCGTTGAAGTCGTTCACGATTGCATGCGACGACACGGAGCGGTCATGTTTGCTGGTGAGGTTGACGCGCAGCTGGGCGAT
>DMQT01000068.1:0-2363 GCA_003455595.1 Betaproteobacteria bacterium | reverse complement strand
TGCCGGCCGGTGTGTCCACCTGCACCAGGAAAGTATTGGTGTTGTCGTTGGGCAACATTTTCAGCTCTACGCCCAGCGCCGACAATGGGCCGTTCACGCCGGAAGGTCGAATGAATTGCCAGGCGGGCTGGAGCATGGCCGCCAGCAGCAGGAGCAGCACCACCAGAAACAACAGGTTGCGGCGGCCAGTGTGTTTGATAAAAGGTGTAATCACCGCCACGTAGGCGCTGTGCAATCGGTCTTTCGGGCCGCCGTCCTGGTCTCCCGCAGGCTTCTCCGCGAGCGATTTTGCGGCCTTGTCGGCAAGCCAGCGATTGGCAGCCCAAGGCACCACCATGTAGGCGATCACCAGCGAAGCGATCATGGCGATTGGCACGTTAAACGGGATGGGACGCATGAAGGGGCCCATCATGCCGCTGACGAAAGCCATCGGAATAAACGCCAGGATGACCGCGATAGTGGCGACATTGGTGGGGTTGCCGATCTCGTTGGTGGCAGTGACCAGCGCCTCCTTGAAATTCTTGCCACCTCCGTGGTGCATGTGCCGGTGGATGTTTTCCACCACCACAATGGCGGCGTCCACCAGCAGACCCAGGGACAGGATCAGCGCGAACAGGGTAATGCGATTGATGGTCTGGCCGGCAATGAGGCCGACAGTCAGCACCACAAACAGGATCAGCGGTACGGTGAGGGTAACGATGGCGGCTTCGCGCCAGCCCAGGAACAGCACCAGAATCACCACCACCGAGCCGATGGCAATGCCCAGATGTTCCATCAGGGTGTTCACCGCGTCGTTGGCCTTGGCGCCGTCGTCGCGGGTGACTGCGACTTCAATGCCTTGAGGGATGGCCTGGCGTTTCAGGTTATCCAGTTTCTTGAGCACCGCGTCGGCGACGACCACCGCATTGGTGCCCGCCTTCTTGGCGATGGCGATGGTGACTGCGGGTGCTTCACCGCGATGGGCGGCGTTCTGCGTGGCTGGGCCGTAGGCGAAACGGGTCTGTTTGTCGGTTTCTGCAGCACCGTCCTGGAGTGTGGCGATGTCCTTCAGGAAGATGGGTTTGCCATTGGGTGCGCCAACAATGATCTGGCCCACTTCACGTGCATTACCCATAAAGCCGGATAGCCGTAATGGCTGGTTACGGTTGTCGTTAACCAGGTTGCCAATCGGCACGGACACATTGGCACCCTGTAGGGCTTTATCGACCTGATCGAGGCTGAGACCGACAGCGGCCAATTTGTTAGGCGAAATCCACACGTTGAGCGCGTGTTGCGAGCCTCCTACCAAGTCGGTAAACGAGACACCCGGCACATTGCGCAGCTGTTCCAGCACGCGTGAAGACACTTGACGTAACTNNCTCCTGGATGGTGGCAACGTCCTTCAGAAATACCGGTTTGCCATTGGGCGCACCGACGATGATCTCGCCCACTTCGCGCGCGTTGCCGATAAAGCCGGACAGGCGCAATGGCTGGTTGCGGTTGGCGTCCACCAGGGTGCCGATCGGCACGGAGACGTTGGCGCCTTGCAGCATCTTGTCGACCTGGTCGAGGCTGAGGCCGGCCGCTGCCAGTTTGGCGGGTGAAATCCACACATTGATTGCCCGGCGTGCGCCCCCCACCAGCTGGGTGAAGGACACGCCCGGCACATTGCGCAGTTGTTCGAGCACGCGGGTGGACACCTGGCGCAACTGATAGTCGTCCATCTGGGTCGAGCTCAGCGTCAGCGTCATGATGGGCACGTCGTCCACGTTGATGGGCTTGACCAGCGGTTGCATGGCACCGGGTGGCATGCTGTCGAGGTTCTGCATCAACTGGTTGTAGAGCTTGACCAGACTTTTTTCCTGATCCTCGCCCACATCGAACTGGACGGTGACGACGCCGAAGTCAGGGGCGGCGTAGCCGAACGTGTGGTTAACGCCGGACTGGGCGTTCATGATCGCCTCCAGCGGCTTCACTACCAGATTCTGGATTTCAGTGGCTGATGCGCCCGGTTTGGCGACAATAATGTTGGCGGCTGGCACCACGATCTGCGGGTTGTATTCGCGTGCCGTGACGAATAGCGCCATCACGCCGACAAGGGTTACCGCCAGCATCAGCATGGAGGTAATTTTTGATTCCAAGAAAATGCGGGCGATCTTGCCCGCGATATTGAGGGGAGCCGGGTGCGGATCAGACATTGTCGCCCCCTGTGCTGATCACTTTGTCACCCGACTGCAATTTGGCGTTACCCGACGTTACGATGCGTTCGCCGGCGCTCAAGCCCGCCTGAATATCCACTTGACCCGCGCCGATATCGCCGACGCGTACCATGCGGAAATGCGCGATGTTGTTGGTGTCCACCACAAACACGCCGATGATGCCGA
>DMQT01000308.1:4079-11867 GCA_003455595.1 Betaproteobacteria bacterium | reverse complement strand
CACCGAGATCTACACAAGGAGTATCGTCGGCAGCGTCAGATGTGTATAAGAGACAGGTCGGCGCCACCACGCTCGACGAATACCGCAAATACATCGAGAAGGACGCCGCGCTGGAGCGGCGTTTCCAGAAGGTGCTGGTGGATGAACCCTCGGTCGAAGACACCATCGCCATTTTGCGCGGTTTGAAAGAAAAATACGAAGTCCACCACGGCGTCGAGATTACTGACCCGGCCATCGTCGCGGCGGCGGAATTGTCACATCGTTACATCACCGATCGCTTTTTGCCGGACAAGGCGATTGATCTGATCGACGAGGCGGCGTCGCGCGTCAAGATGGAAATCGACTCCAAACCGGAAATTATGGACAAGCTGGAACGGCGCATGATCCAGCTCAAGATCGAGCGCGAGGCGGTGAAACGCGAGAAAGACGAAGCCTCGCTCAAACGCCTGCAACTGATCGAAGACGAATTGCAACGCCTGCAGCGTGAATACAACGACCTGGAGGAAGTCTGGAAATCCGAGAAGGCGATGGTATCCGGTGCGCAGCATGTGCGGGAAGAGATTGAGCGGTTGCGCGCGCAACTGGCCGATCTGCAGCGCCAGGGCAAGCTCGACAAGGTGGCCGAGATTCAATACGGCAAACTGCCGCAGCTTGAAGCGCAGTTGAAACAGGCGGAAGCGGGCGAGGGCAAGCACGAATTCAAGCTGCTGCGGCGTGAGGTCGGCACAGAAGAAATCGCCGAAGTAGTGTCGCGCGCAACCGGCATCCCGGTGTCCAAAATGCTGTCGGGCGAGCGCGATAAATTGATGCAGATGGAAAACACGCTACATCAGCGTGTGGTGGGGCAGGACGAGGCGGTGCGTTTGGTATCGGACGCGATACGGCGTTCGCGCTCCGGGCTGTCCGACCCGAACCGTCCGTATGGCTCGTTCCTGTTTCTCGGCCCCACGGGTGTGGGTAAAACCGAGCTGTGCAAGGCGCTGGCGGGCTTCCTGTTCGATTCGGAAGACCATCTGATTCGCGTCGATATGAGCGAATTCATGGAAAAACACAGCGTGGCACGGTTGATCGGCGCACCGCCAGGCTATGTCGGTTATGAAGAAGGCGGCACGCTCACTGAGGCAGTGCGGCGTAAACCCTACAGCGTGATTTTGCTGGACGAGGTCGAAAAAGCCCATCCAGATGTGTTCAACGTGTTGTTGCAGGTGCTCGATGACGGGCGATTGACGGACGGTCAGGGACGCACGGTGGATTTCAAGAATACCGTGATAGTGATGACTTCGAACCTCGGCAGTCAGATGATCCAGCAAATGTCAGGCGATGATTATCAGGTCATCAAGCTGGCGGTGATGGGGGAGGTGAAGACCTATTTCCGGCCTGAATTCATCAACCGGATTGACGAGGTGGTGGTGTTTCATGCGTTGGGTGAGGCGAATATCCTGTCGATTGCGCGCATCCAGGTGCAGTATCTGGGCAAACGGCTGGCAGCGATGGGCATGGGCTTCGAGATTACTGACGCCGCACTGGCTGAACTTGCAGCCGTCGGATTCGACCCGGTGTTTGGTGCGCGGCCGTTGAAGCGGGCTATTCAGTCGCAACTTGAAAATCCGCTGGCCAAGGAGATACTGTCCGGCCACTTTGCTGAGAAGGACACCATTCGTGTCGATTTCCGCGACGGCAAGATGGTGTTCGACAAGGGCTGACGCGTATCAGCGGCGGGCGCGCCAGCGGCCAATCAGCCAGGCCAGCGCGCCCACGGCTGCGATGCTGCTCAATACTGCAATTTCGATTTGGTGGATGTCGCCCACCAGCCAGTGCAGCGTATCGCCTAACAGGTAGCCAGCGGCCACGATCAGCGTCGCCCAGAGCACTGCACCGAGTGTATTCCACACGGTAAACTGATGCGGTGTAACTGCGCTCATACCGACCATCATCGGTCCAATCATGCGTAGGCCGTAGGCAAATCGCAATACCACAATGACAGGTGCGTGATAACGCGCAATCAACTGTTCCGCTTTGGACGCACGCGCCGCCCATGCAGGAAAGCGCCGTAGCAGGCTGTTGCCGTGCTTGCGTCCCAGGTAATAAAACAGCTGATCTCCCAGAATGGCACCGGCTATGCCGGTCAGCCAGACGACCAGGGGATTCAAATAGCCTTGATGCACGGAAAGTCCAGCCAGCAAAAGGATGGTTTCACCTTCCAGCAGGGTACCCAGAAACACCGCGAAATAGCCGTATTGCTGGATCAGTGCAGCAAAATCCATCAGGCCACCAGACTGGCGAAGATATTTACGCTCAAGGCCACCACCACAACATTGAAACCAAATGCGAGCACGCCATGCGCCAGGGTAACGCGGCGCATCAGACGTGAAGTGACGGCCACGTCGGAGGTTTGCGAAGTCATGCCGATGACAAAGGCAAAGTAGGCGAAATCCAGATAATCCGGTTCGCGCTCACCGGGGAAATCCAGCCCGCCGGCTGCGGCTTTATCCGGGCGGCCTGCGCCGACGTAATATAAATGCGCGTAATGAAACGCAAAGCGTGTGTGTATCAGCAACCACGATAGACCCAGCGCAAGAAAAGAGAGCGTTACATGCAGGGATTTTTGCCAGAACAAAGCATCGTGTGTGGTATTGAATAAAAACGCCAAAGCGCCCACGCTGATAAAAGCCGCCCCCAATACAACCAGCATGATGGCTTTGCCGCTTTGGCGCAGCGTTTGCGTACTGATACGCGTTGTAGTGCTATCGGCACCGGCAATGGTAATCCACGACAGAATCAAATAGACACCGGCACCGGCATCCCATGCCGAAATCAAACTGGTTGAGGTGGGTACCCAGATAGTCAGCAAAAAATTGGTCAGGACACCAACAATGACCGCGATTGCCAGGCGGTGATGAGCGTTGAGGTGGCGTATCGCGTGTTTGATAGGGCTGAGTAGCATGGAGTCGAGCAGATAAGGGTTTACAGCAGTGTAACGTAGCCAGTTCGGCAGGCAAGTCTTGATCCGGTGTTTGACCTTGGCAGGCGATAGCGGTAAGGTGCGGCGCAACCTGTTATTTGGAGAAATCAGCATGGCAGACAAATTGGTCATCATGTTACTGACCATCAGCCCAGATGCACCTCATTTGTGTGGCACGCCGTTTTTTCAGGCAGCTGCAGCGGCGGCGATGGATGTGGAAGTGGAAATTTATTTCGCCAGCCAGGCAACGCGCTTGCTGGTAAAAGGGGTGGCGGAACGGATTCATCCATCTGATAACAAAGCAAAATCGGTCTATGCCTTCATGCAGGATGCGGCCGGTTTGGGGGTGAAATTTTTTGCGTGTGGCGGCGCACTGGATGCTTACTCGATTACACCCTCCATCATAATTCCTGAATGCACCGGCATTGCAGGTGGCGCAAGTTACATTTGTCGCGTGATGGATGATGAATGGAAGTCGATTTCTTATTAATCTTCACTAGCAATCTGGTAGCCGACAAATAGCTGAACCCGGATAAACGCGGCTTCCATATCCTCGAACACGGTTTGCGCCCGAGCCCAATCGTCATTCAAAATCGCCTGCTCTATCTGACCCGACAGGGCCTGCATATCGGCTGCTGCAATATAGGCAGACGCACCTTTGAGCTCATGCGCCGGGCGCGCGCCGCGTACATCGTGCACCGCCAGGGCCAGTGCAAGTTGCTGCAATAGCGGTGCGCTGGTGCTGCAATACATTTCCAGCAGCTCATTGAATAATGCCGTGTCGTCCTGACAGGTCTGCCTGAGTTTTTCAACGTCAACCGGTTGCTCGGTAGGCGCACTGATTTGTGTAGATTCGGTTTTGTCGAGCCAGCGTCCTAACATCACACTCAAATCCGCTTCCTGCACCGGCTTGGAAAGGTAGTCGTTCATGCCGGCCGCCAGACACTGCTCGCGTGCGCCCAACATGGCGTTGGCGGTCATGGCGATAATCGGGCAGCTTCCGTTGACCTCGCTGCGGATCATTTTGGTGGCCTCGAAACCATCCATTTCAGGCATCTGGCAGTCCATCAGGATTAGCGCATACGCCTGATGCTGCGCCATGTTGACCGCCTCGCGCCCGTTTGCGGCCAACTCCACAGTCAGCCCCAGGTGGCTAAGCAAGTGTTGCATGACTTTCTGATTGACCGCGTTGTCTTCTGCGACCAGTACCCGCTGCCCACGAAACGGAACGTGGCTTAACGAAGAGGACACAGTAGGCGCAGCGGCGTCTTGCGTAACGGCTGCTGACAATGGAAAGTTAAACCAAAAACGGCTGCCAACGCCCGGCTGGCTGGCGGTGTGAATGGTGCCGCCCATCAGTTCCACCAGCTGTTTGCATATGGATAAACCCAGCCCGGTGCCGCCATAGTTACGCGTGGTTGAGCCATCCGCTTGCGAAAATGAACGGAATAACCGTGTTTGGGTTTCGGCGTCGAAGCCTATGCCGGTATCTTGCACAGAAAATTGCAACTGGGTCGGATTGTCACGATCGCGCTGCAGGGTGACACTGACGGCGCCGGTGGCGGTGAATTTGAGTGCGTTATCGATCAGGTTGATCAGAATCTGGCGTAGCCGCCCGGGATCGCCGAGGACAAACTCGGGCACGTCCGGGGCGATGTTGCAATCGTATTTCAAACTCTGCTGTTCGGCCCGATTGGCATACAGTCCGGCGGTTTCCAGCAGCACTTCATGTAAATTAAAATTAATTGATTCGAGATTGAGCTTGCCTGCTTCAATTTTGGAAAAATCCAGTATGTCGTTGATAACGACAAGCAACATATTGCCAGAGTGGTGGATTGCCTGCGCATATTCTCGCTGCTGTGGGCTCAGTGTGGTTTTGAGGATCAGATTTGCCATGCCGATCACACCGTTCATCGGCGTGCGGNNTCTACCTGCTTGCGTTCTGTGATGTCACGCATGATGGCCTGCACCACGCGCTCACCGTCCACGGTCATGGCATACAGGGCAATTTCTGCGGGGAAGTGCGTGCCATCGGCTCGCATGCCTACCCATTCAAAAAAACAGAAACCCTCATTGCGTGCACGCGCCACACAATCGCTGGAAAACTCCCTAGCGCTGCGCCCATCGGGCTGTATTGGCGCGCCCAGCGTGTGCGGCTCGCAAGCAATGAATTCGGCGACACTGGCGATACAAAACATGCGCAGCGCGGCTGGATTACAGTCGGTAAATCCTTGCGCGCCGATGATTACAATGGCATCCGAATTGGTCTCGAACAACGTCTGATATTTAAGTTTCTGCTTTTCCAGTTCGCTGGTTTGGCGCGCAGCACGCCGAATTGCAACGAAGGCGATAAGCACGCCAATGCCAACCGCAAGACCGCCCATGCCTATCATGAGCGAGCGTGTCTCACGATAGGCATCAAAAGCTTCTACTGCGGCGTCGGCATTCGCTTCACGCTGAAGTTTTAGCAGGGCTTGCAGTTCTACAATAATCAGTTTTTGTGCAGGTACGGCTTCGCTCTGCAGTAGTTTCAGTGCCTCGGCGTTGCGGTTATCTAGCGCCAGATCAACGGTGCGGGTGACTACGGGTTGCGCGAGGTTGGCTGATTTGCGTACGCCAGCCAGAATGGCTTTTTCTTGTGGGCTGAGGCTGGTGAGTTCCATGGCGAACATGGCTTGGGTAAATCGCACCCCGTAATTATGAAAATCATACAGCTCGCCATTCTGCTCGAACGGTGCGGTGTTAAGTACCAGTGAATGCATGGTAATGGTGCGATCGCGCAACGCATCGCGCATGATGGTCACCAGCTCGGTTTTGTAATTATTCACGGTGACAATCAAGACGAGGCGGTTGTTGATAGCCTCCATTTGCTTCAGGCCGAGTAGCGTAATGCCGAGCAACAAAGCCAGCACCAGCGCAAAGCCTACAGCCAGACTAAACTTGATACCGCTCGCATTCATCATGCAGCTGGATCAGGTATCGGTCTGCATGCACCAGCGCCTGCAGCGCGAATCGCACCACACATGAATCAGTTGGAAGTCGCAGCGAGTACCGTAGCAATACGGCGGCTGCCTTCATAATGCTTTGCCCAGTATGCGTCGGTCATGTCGGAGATCATCACTTTACCGGTTTTGCTGCTGGCGGCATGAATGAAGCGGTTGTTGCCCAGATAAATGCCTACGTGTGAGAAGGCTTGTTTCATGGTGTTGAAAAAAACCAGATCGCCGGGGCGGAGTTGCGTTTCAGCAATGCTTACACCCGTTTGGCTAATGTCTTTGGCGGTGCGGGGCAGATGAATATTTGCGGCTTGCTGAAAAACGTAGCGCACGAAGCCGCTGCAATCCAGGCCACTTTGGGGTAACTGGCCACCAAATTTGTACGCAGTATCGACCAGGCTGACCGCAAAAAAAAGCAAATCAGCACGCACCCCCTCATGCTGTGTGTTGACGCTGGCAACGCTATCGGACGCCTTGCTATCAGCCATGTCGTCAGCCCAGGCAGGCTGGAACACATTCAATAAACTGGTAACAAATAATATAAAAAATTGACGCATGGAACAAAATTTAGTCGAAATTTGATGTCGGGTAAAGAAAAATTGCTGATAGGCCCCATTTTTACCTAAGATTAATGCATTGATTGTGCAAAGGAGTTGAACATGAGATCTGCTGATGAGTTTGCGGACAAATTGGTTGCCATTCAAGAAGACACCCGTCTGGTGAGCGTGGAAGTGCAGGATATTGGCGCTCGGGTGCACGCGATCACACTCAAGGCAATCGAGCAGAAGGACGTTAGCCTGAGCGAGATCAGAAGTGTATTGAGTTCTGTCACGGACGGCATTCACCTTGGCCTTGCGCAACGCGGTGGGGAGATGGCGCAGGCTTTGCGCGACGCCATTGGCGGAATGGATAGCGCCTTGGTAAAATTCGCACAAAACATGCAATTGAGCGTGGAAGAAAGCATTGCAAGCGGAAAGGAATTCCGCGAAGGTGAATTAAAACAGTCGCTCGAAACGGTGCGTGATCTGGAAAAATCCCTGGTTGAAGCCATCCGCAAAACCGGCAGCCAGGCCACTGGTGCACTTAAAGCGGAAATGAGTAGTTTGTCAGCCCATCTCAAATATGCCGGCACTGATGTCGGTGGGCAGGCGTTGAGTACCTTGACGAAGTTGTCGGAGCAAGCGCATAGCGTTGCGCACTCCGGTAAGATGGGGATAAAACAAGGTGGCCGCGATATTGCCGGGCGCGTTGCTCAGTTTGCCGGTGGCGTGTTGGCGGGTGTGGGTGAGGCACTGCGTAACACGGCAAAATAAATCCAATCGAGATCAGCAACGATAAAAATATGCTTTGGGAGACAATTAGCGTCGTACGTGATTTGCCCAGACTGCACGAAATCGCCACCATCATGATTCGTTATGGCTGGGGCGACATGGTGCGCATGCTTGGCATCGGCACCGTACTTGAGCGCGCCGGGCGCATTCTGCACTGGCAAACCACTTCCGAGATTGACCAGCTTGATCCTGCGGTGCGTATCCGTCGAGCGATGGAGGAGCTGGGACCAACCTTCGTCAAACTCGGACAGTTGTTCGCAACACGAGTGGATATGTTCCCACCAGCCTGGATTGCGGAATTTGAAAAGCTGCAGTCGCACGTCCCCCCGGTCGATTTCGTCACGCTTGAGCCGTATCTGCATGCGGCGCTCGGCATGCCTGTAACTGAGGCTTTTACCGATTTTGATCCAGTTCCGTTTGCTGCGGCGTCTGTGGCGCAAGTGCATCGCGCCAGGCTGCCTGATGGCACGCCGGTCATTCTCAAGGTGCGCCGCCCGGA
>DMQT01000308.1:3209-4018 GCA_003455595.1 Betaproteobacteria bacterium | reverse complement strand
GTTCTAAAAATGATCCTTGTGCATGGCTATTTTCATGCAGATCCGCATCCCGGCAATGTGATTTATCTGCCGGATAACACAGTCGGAATCATTGATTTTGGCATGGTAGGTCGTCTCACTGCATATCGACGTAATCAGATTGTGGACTTGCTCGATGCGCTGGTGCGCAAGGATGAGGAGGGCATGCTAGCGGTGTTGCTGGACTGGACCGGGGATGGCGAAGTGGATGAAGCCCGACTGGGCTACGATGTTTCAGAACTGGTTTTCAGCTACGACAATTTGCAACTCAAGGACGTCAAGCTCGGCACTTTACTCACCGATATTACGGCCATCATCCGTGACAATGCACTGGTGCTGCCTGCGGATTTGGCGTTACTGTTCAAAGCCTTGATTACGCTGGAAGGGCTGGGCCAGCAGCTGGATCCGACATTTCACATGGTTGACCATCTGACGCCTTTTGTGCGGGATGTGATTGCGCAACGCTACCAGCCTGCAGCGCTGATCAAGCGTGGCCGTAAAAGCCTCAAAGAGGCGCTGGAAGTAGTGACTGGGCTGCCACGCGATTTGGCACGACTGATGCGTGAAGCGCGGCGCGGTCGCTTGCGAATTGACTTGGATTTGAAACGGCTCGACCAATTTGGCCAGCAACTTGATCGCGCAAGCAGTCGCATCACCATGGGTATTTTGACTGCGTCGCTGGTAATTGGGTCTTCCATTGTGATGACCGTGGAAGGCTGGCGCTTTCTGGGTATTCTGGGGTTCTTGCTGGCGTTTCTGAATAGCCTGTGGGTGATTTTTTCGATCTGGCG
>DMQT01000308.1:2709-3098 GCA_003455595.1 Betaproteobacteria bacterium | reverse complement strand
AGCTGGCGAATCATGGAAATATCAAATTTGACCATATCCACGGGCATGGATGAGAGGTAGCCGAGTGATGAGTACCCGCTGCCAAAATCATCCAGAGCAATATGAAAACCGACCTGCCGCAACTGGTTGAGATTAGCCGTAGCCTGTTCAATTTGGGTAATCAGCGCAGTTTCTGTGATCTCGAGCACCAGTTTGTAATAGGCAATATGGGGTGCGAGTTGCATCAGCTTGGCGTTGATATCCGGGTGGACAATCGACGGCCCGGAAATATTGATCGAGACACCACCACCTTGTGGCAGTAATTTACGCGTCAACGTTTCTTCAATACGGCTGAGAACAGCCATATCAAACTCGACTTCAAGCCGTCTGGCTTCGACTACTGGAAAAAT
>DMQT01000308.1:0-2584 GCA_003455595.1 Betaproteobacteria bacterium | reverse complement strand
TGAAATACCGCACTGGTTTCCTGATTGGCCACCAGCGTGGTCATGCCAGCTGTGGATAATTCCTGAGAATACACGGCGATTTTGTTACGTCCTGGGCGTTTTGCCGAGTACATCGCGATATCAGCTTGCTTGTGCAGTTTATTCAGATTGCTGGTATCGCCGTCCGACGAATAGGCAATGCCAATGCTGACATGGACTGGTTCTTTGACACCGTGCTGGGTGAAATCACGTCGCTTCAGCAGATCCTGACAACGTTCAGCTACCAGGCGCGCTTGCGACAGCTCAGCATCATACAAAAGGGTGGCGAATTCATCACCACCCAGACGATACAACTTGTCGCCCGAACGCAGGGCCATGTTCAAGGATTCGGCAATGCCGCGTAGCACCAGATCACCTACCTGGTGCCCGTAGGTGTCGTTGATGGGCTTGAAGTGATCGCAATCGAACAGGATGAAAGCCACACTGCGCGGACGTTTTACCAAACCAGGCGCAAATAGCAGATCCCAGTCTTTGTCAAAGGCGCGGCGGTTATAGATACCGGTTAAGGTGTCACGATGTGCTTGATCCCAGAATTCCTGATTCTTGTTTTCCAGGTTCATTTGCGCATCAATCAGGCGGCTATGGTAATCAGCCAGAGAAGCACGCACTTTTTCCAGCTCAGTGACGCCCCATTTTCCAGGCAAAATAATCTGCGATGTGGTTTGACGCCCACTATGCAATTCATCAATGTAGCGGCTCATACTTTGCAAGGGTCTGGCTACTCGCCAAATAACCAGCCAGTAGGCCAATGAAACGGTTGCGATCAAGACCAAGGCAAATCGCAACATGACCGTTAGAATAATATTACGTAGCGCATCAGAAGCCGGGTTGTGCAAAGGCACGTAGCGAATTGATCCGAGCGCCTGCGCGGTATTGAGATAACGCTGGGAAGGAATGTCTAGGCGAATGGAGCGCAGATCAATGTTGCGAAAACCATGCAGCCGCTCTAATTCAGCCAGAAAATTCATTTTCAGGCCCCCGTACCCCAACAGAATTTGCTGACTTTCATCTGCATAAATAGGGAAAAAATAATAAAGTAGAATCTTGCCCGCATCGTTGCTAATGAGTGTGTCTGGTATTGTATGGTCAGGTATGACGGGCGGCATGAGGCTAGTTGGCGCCGGTTTGCTGATTGCCTTTTTGTTGACGTCGTAAAGCTCAACCGCTTCAATAGCACTGGGAATCAAGCCTGATTCACGGATACGCGCGGCACGCCAGTAAAGGTAATAAATCGGGTTGGCTAATTGCTGGCGGGTCTCATCCCAGATGGCAATGTCGCGGGCGCTACGTTCCGCTTTGTGCTGTACTTCTGCTATGGCTTCAGTCAGATCACTTCGAGCAGCCTGCTGGTTGCTCGCTGTAATCTGTTGGTCCACCTGATTCAACGCGTGGAGCGTCCAGCTTGAAATAGCCAATAAAACCAGCCCTAGCACTAGTGAAAAACTGATAGCGTATTGAGCGATGGAGTAAGGGGGTTTTGGAAAATGCATGATTCAGTCAGAGAGCCCTTGTTTTGCTTGGGGTAAACGCAAGGCAGCGAGTACCGCGTCGAGTAAATCGAATTCGTATTCCCCGCTCATAAAATGATCGGCACCCTTGATCACCACAAGTGATGGATTCGCTTTCTTGAGTGCGCTTGCCCAGCTCGCGCCCAGGCGCGTATCAGCATCACCCATAATGATGGTTACGGGCACCTTCAAATGAGACAGCACCTTTAAGACGCGTGTTCGCTGCCAGCTGGCGTAAGACATGTAATTTTGTGCAGAAGTAGGATATTTTTTGCAAAATGAGAGGGGATACTGAACCAGTGAGGCATCTTTATCATTGAGCTTGTGTTGCAGATCTGTTTCGGTTTTTTGCCACTGTTGCCCATCCATGTCGACTTGCGCATCGACCAGACTGACGGCAATGAGTTTCCTTACAGCAGGATTAGGATGGCTAGATAGATAGGCAATCAACATCAAGCTACCATAATTATGTCCAATTAAAACGATCTGGTTGTGGCCTTTACTGACCAGCCAATTTACCCAAGTATCTATCTCTTTCAGGTCGCCCTCCATGCTATGCAAGTGGATGGCTTCACAGGCGAGGCTTTTGTTACGTTTTGAAATCCCCAGGCTGAGGTTGGGGCTAAGTACCGTATAGCCAATGTCTGACAGGCTTTCGGACAGTTGGTGAACGGTAGGGGAATCGCGTGTTTGCAAAAAACCATGCAGGATCAATACGGCGGGTAACTCAGGATTGCCGGCTTTGTAAGCTGCAGTGGCAATCAGGCCGTCCATCAGAGTCAGGCGCGCTTCATCGGCTTGAGCGTATTGCAGGCTATAGCCAAAAACCAACCATACAAACAATATGGTTAAGTAGCCTGGTCCCCATCGCATGCCACTCTCCAATGCTTAACTGTTGTTATTTGTTTTTTTAATAACAGTAAAATAAATCAGTTACTTAAGCGCAGTCTACACCCTGCTTCATACACATACAGATTTCATTTCGATGAATTAAAGCGTGTCAGGTTTTTCCTGTCTCTTATACACATCTCCGAGCC
>DMQT01000148.1:6370-7507 GCA_003455595.1 Betaproteobacteria bacterium | reverse complement strand
GCCTCGGCGATGTCGAACACCTTGCCTTCAGCCTGGTCGAGCAGTTCACTGGCCGAGCGCCCAGCCGGATTGTAGGCAGAATCAGCAATCTCGGTGCCGACTTCCACCAGCTTGCGCATCACCCCGCGCTCGCGCACGATCTCGGCATAGCGCCGAATATTCGCAGCGGAAGGCGTGTTTTGCGCCAGCGCCACCAGATACGATAGCCCGCCGACATTCGCCAGTTCGCCGTGGCTATCCAGCGTTTCGCCTACCGTCACCACATCGGCGGGCTTGCCCTGCTCAATCAGCCGCGTAATGGCGCGATAAATCTGCTTGTGATCGTGGCGATAAAAATCGTTCTGATTGATCACATCGGCGATGCGATCCCAGGCGTGATTTTCCAGCAACAGCCCGCCCAGCACCGATTGCTCGGCCTCAACGGAATGCGGCGGCAGCTTGAGCGCAGCGAGTTCTGGATCGGCAGTGTTTTGAAATTTGGCCATGGTGTTGAGCGTGGGAATACGGACAGCAAAGGCGATATTCTAACGCGTCAGGGTGGGGGCGATAAGGCTAATAGTGCTCGCCACCTCACAGCAAAGCATTGCCAACGACTTCGGCGACGTCCTTCGCCAGCCCTTCGCAGGCCTGGATCCGCTCCAGCGCAGACCGCGCATGCCCCTGACGCACGCTATCGAACTGACGCCAGCGGTCGAAACTGCGTGCCAGGCGCGACGCGACCTGCGGGTTCAGCGTTTGCAATTCAATGATGACATCGGCCGCGAGCTGATAACCGCTGCCGTCGGGCGCGTGGAAGTGGCGCGGGTTGGCCGAGCAGAAACTGCGCAGCAGAGCGTAGACCTTGTTGGGATTCTTCAGATCAAACGCCGCATGCTGCATCAGCTGGCGCACCTGTGCGACGGTGCCCGGCAGGCGCGAAGTGGCCTGCACCTGCAGCCACTTGTCGACCACCAGCGCTTCGTCCTGCCAGCGCGCGTAAAACGCCGCGAGCGCGGTCTCGCGTTCAGGCAGATCGAGATTGGCGAGGGCAGACAGCGCCGCCATCACATCGGTCATGTTGCCGCCGTGCTCGCATTGCGCCAGCAGACGCGGCAGTACGGTGGCCTGCAGATACGCGGCGTCGCTTTCGGCCAGGTA
>DMQT01000148.1:545-6255 GCA_003455595.1 Betaproteobacteria bacterium | reverse complement strand
ATGACCTGTCCGCGACCGGCAAGCGCCTCGGCCAGCACCGGTTCTGCAGGCAATACCAGCGTTTCGGCGGCCAATGCCGGATCGTGCGAGAGGCCCGCGTCGAGCACACGGCCACACGCGGCGACGAAGGCATTGCTAATCCAGCCCGTGCCCGCGCCGCCGACCGCAATACCGGCGAGCAGCACGCGGGTGGCGAGGCGCTGACCCGCCTCCCAGCGATTGAACGCATCGGAATCATGCGCCATCAGATGCGCGAGTTCGGCGTCGGCCTGATCAAATTCGAGCTGTACCGGCGCGGAAAAATCGCGCAGCAGCGAAGCAACCGGTGCGGCTGGCAGGTCTTCGAACACGAAGGTCTGCGTCGTTGCGGTCAGCGACAGCACGCGCGTGCTGCCTTGCGCTGCGGTCTCACCCGCCAGTCGCAGCGGCGCATCGGCCCCATCGGGCAGCACCAGACCTAGGGCGACCGGGATATGCAGCGCCCCAGTGTCGAGCGCTACGCCCGCTTGCTGGAGACGCTGCTCGTAGGCGGTGGGGGCGAGGCTTTGCGTGAGGGTCAGCGTGTAGCGCCGGGACTTGGCATCCCAATTGCCCTCGGCGTGCAGACGGGGTGTACCGGCGCGAACGTACCAGCGGCGAAACTGGCTGAGATCGACACCCGACGCGGCCTGCATGGCGGCAACGAAGTCATCGCAGGTGACGGCCTGGCCGTCGTGACGCCGGAAATACAAATCCATACCGAGTCGAAACGCTGTGCGCCCGAGCAGGGTGTCGATCATGCGCACGACTTCGGCGCCTTTCTGGTACACCGTGGCGGTGTAGAAATTGTTGATCTCGGCATACGAGGTTGGCCGGATCGGATGCGCCATCGGCCCGGCATCTTCAGGAAACTGGGCAACACGCAGGCTGCGTACTTCCTGGATCCGGGTGACGGCGCGCGAATGGATGTCAGCCCCGAAATCCTGATCACGGAACACGGTGAGACCTTCCTTCAGCGACAACTGAAACCAGTCGCGGCAGGTGACCCGATTACCGGTCCAGTTGTGGAAATACTCGTGGGCAACGACGCGGTCGATGTTCTGGTAGTCCGTGTCAGTCGCGGTGTCGGAACGCGCCAGCACGTATTTGGTGTTGAAAACGTTGAGCCCTTTATTCTCCATCGCGCCCATATTGAAGTCGCCCACTGCCACGATCATGTAGTGATCAAGGTCCATTTCTAGGCCGTAGCGTTTCTCGTCCCAGCGCATCGCTTTTTTCAGCGCCGCCATGGCGTGGCCGCATTGGTCGAGCTTGCCGGGTTCGACATACACCGCGAGACGAACTTTGCGACCGGAGCGGGTAATAAATTCATCTTCGAGCAGGTCTAGTTTCGCGGCGACCAGCGCAAACAGATAGGACGGCTTGGCGTAGGGATCTTCCCAGTGCGCCCAGTGGCGTGAGGCATCGTGCTCACTGATGCCGGACGCAAGCAGATTGCCGTTCGACAGCAACTGCGGAAAGCGCGCGCAGTCAGCCTCGACGGTGCAGGTGTAACGCGCCATCACGTCGGGGCGATCCGGAAAGAAGGTGATGCGGCGGAACCCCTCGGCTTCGCATTGGGTGAAGTAACCGTCGCTGGAACGGTACAGGCCGGACAGTTGGGTATTGCTGTCCGGCTCGATGCGCACCACGGTTTCCAGCGTGAATGCGTCGGGAAGCGCGTCGGCATCCGCCCCGACCAGGGTCAGCGTGGCGTCGGCCAGCGTATAGCGCGCCGGGGTGAGCGCGGTACCATCCAGCGTGATGGCCTGCAATGCAAGGCCTTCGCCATTCAGCACCAACGCCCCGCCCGCTCCCAGCGGATTACGCCTGCAGGCGAGCCGGGCGCGAACTTCAGCGTAGCCTTGGTGGAGTGCGACATGGAGGTCCACCGTGTCGACCAGCCAGGCTGGCGGCGTGTAGTCCTTGAGGTAAATGGTGACGGGGGTTTCAGTGCGCATGGTTTATTCCTGGGGTTATTCCTGGCAAAGCGTCAAAGCAGCGGGCGCTGCAGCCAAGCGTGCAGTACAGCAAACGTCCCGAATTGAAATCGTACCAGACATGGGGATTGTCATGACGGCAAAGGCCGAAACCCGCTGCCTGAAGCATCGCAGATGGGTAATTTCACGCAGCCATAAAAAAAGGACTGTCGCCAGTCCTTTTTTTCGCTACCGAAATGAACCCGGTTTAGCGTTCGCCCAGTACCGAGACGGTGATTTCAGCCAGCACATCGGTATGGAACGCAACCGTGACCGGAAATTCGCCAATCGCCTTGAGCGCGCCGTCAGGCATACGCACTTCGGATTTGGCCACTTCAAAACCTTGCGCTGTCAGCGCGTCGGCGATGTCAGCGTTGGTAACCGAACCGAACAGACGGCCGTCCATACCGGCTTTCTGGCTGACTTGCAGCGTGAAGCCAGTCAGCTTTTCAGCACGTGCCTGGGCGCTGGCCAAAGCCGCTGCGTGGGCGGCTTCGAGTTCAGCACGCTTGGCTTCGAACACTTTCAGGTTAGCGGCCGTCGCACGCTTGGCCTTGCCTTGCGGGATCAGGAAGTTACGAGCGTAGCCGTCTTTCACTTTAACCACGTCACCCAAGGTACCCAGGTTGACCACTTTTTCCATCAGAATAATTTGCATGGCGGTCTCCTTAATGCAGGTCGGTGTAAGGTATCAGCGCCAGGAAGCGGGCGCGTTTGATGGCGGTGGACAGCTGACGCTGAAAACGGGTACGGGTGCCGGTGATGCGCGCCGGGATGATTTTGCCGTTTTCGGCAACGAAATCTTTCAGCATGTCCGCGTCTTTGTAATCAACCCACTTGATACCTTCAACGGTAAAGCGGCAGAACTTGCGGCGTTTGAACAGCTGGCGGGAACCTTCCCGCTTTTTGGTGTTTTTGCTATTGGTTGGACGAGGCATGATGCGCTCCTATCTAAACGGGTTTTACGCTGCAAATATGCAGCACTATATGATTACTTTTCTGACTTTTCCGGGCCAGGAAACCTTTCACGCTGATGTGGCTGCCAAGGCTTAAGGCGCTGTGCTGCGCCAGATCACCAATGGCGACTGCCGCCAACTCCAGACTCACACGACGCGGATTGCCAGCTTCGATCTGCTGCGATTCATGCCGGATCAGGCATCCCACCAGGGGTACCCCAGCCGGGGTATAACGCAGTGTTTCAAGCTCGGCGACTACGCCTGTAAGCATCAGCTGGTTAGCTTCCAAGCACTCAGGCAGCAGGTATAGCTGGGGCTTCGGTCGCGGCTACTTCAGCTTTAACTTCAGCGGGCTGGGTCAGCGAGCGCGACTTTTCTTCCTTCATCATCGGCGAAGGCGTAACCACGGCTTCATCCATACGGATGGTGAGGTGGCGTAACACCGCGTCGTTGAACTTGAAGCCGTGCTCAAGCTCGTCCAGGGTTTCCTGGTCGCACTCGATGTTCATCAGCACATAGTGGGCTTTGTGGACTTTCTGGATTGGGTAGGCCATCTGACGACGACCCCAGTCTTCCAGACGGTGGACCTGGCCGCTGCGCGTGGCAATCTGGCCGCGATAGCGCTCGATCATGGCAGGCACTTGCTCGCTCTGATCCGGGTGCACAATAAATACGATTTCATAATGACGCATGCAAACTCCTTCTGGGTTAAAAGCCCCCCGTGCGTAGCGGTGGGGCAAGGGAAACCGCGCATTATACTGGCTATTCAGGCGCTTATCAATGCCTGTTGGCGGATAGCTATCTTACGCAGTCGACGTAATACACCGACTTGCCATCCACTTCACCCTTCACCAGGCCATGAATATCGGTCTCGAAACCGGGGAAGCGCTCGTTGAAATCGCGCGCAAACTTGAGATAACGCACGATGGTGGCATTGAAGCGTTCGCCCGGGATGAGCAGCGGAATGCCGGGCGGGTAAGGCGTCAGCAAAACACTCGTAATACGGCCTTCGAGCTTGTCGATTTCCACTCGGTCGATATCCCGATGCGCCATTTTGGCAAACGCGTCGGATGGCTTCATCGCCGGTTCCATGTTGGATAAATACATCTCGGTGGTGAGGCGGGCGATGTCGTTGGCTTTATAAATGCCGTGGATGGCGTCGCACAGCTCCTTCAAACCCATCCGCTCGTAACGCGGATATTTGATGATGAATTCGGGCAATGCACGCCACAGCGGCTGGTTGCGGTCGTAATCGTCCTTGAACTGCTGTAAAGCGGTCAGCATGGTGTTCCAACGGCCTTTGGTGATGCCGATGGTGAACATGATGAAGAACGAGTACAGGCCGGTTTTTTCGACGATAACGCCGTGCTCGGCGAGGTATTTGGTAACGATGGCGGCGGGCATGCCGGAATCGGCAAAGTCGCCGTCCACGTCGAGCCCGGGCGTAATGATGGTGGACTTGATCGGGTCGAGCATGTTGAAGCCCGGCGCCAGATCGCCAAAGCCGTGCCAGCGCTCGTTGGCGCGCAGCACCCAGTCGTCCGGATCGCCCACGCCTTCATCGGCCAGGTGCTCCGGCCCCCATACCTTGAACCACCAGGAGTCGCCGAACTCGGCGTCCACCTTGCGCATGGCGCGGCGGAAATCCAGCGCTTCCATGATCGATTCCTCCACCAGCGCGGTGCCGCCCGGCGGCTCCATCATCGATGCCGACACGTCGCACGAGGCGATGATGGCGTACTGCGGGCTGGTCGAGGTGTGCATCAAATAGGCTTCGTTGAAGATGTCGCGGTCGAGGCTGCGCGTTTCCGAATCCTGGATCAGGATCTGCGACGCCTGCGACAGACCCGCCAGCATTTTGTGCGTGGACTGGGTGGCGAAAATCATCGACTCCTTGCAGCGCGGCCGGTCTTTACCGATGGCATGCATGCCCTTGTAGAAATCATGAAACGTCGCGTGCGGCAGCCAGGCTTCGTCGAAATGCAGCGTGTCAATTTTGCCATCGAGCATGGATTTGATGGTTTCGACGTTATACAGCACGCCGTCGTAGGTGCTCTGGGTGATGGTAAGAATGCGCGGCTTGCCGGTGGCGTTGCGTGCGAACGGGTTGGCGTCGATCTTTTTCTGGATATTTTCCGGCGTGAATTCGGACAGCGGAATCGGCCCGATGATGCCGTAGTGGTTACGTGTCGGCGTCAAAAACACCGGAATCGAGCCGGTCATGGTAATCGCGTGCAGGATGGATTTGTGGCAGTTGCGATCCACCACCACGATGTCATCCGGCGCCACCGTCGAGTGCCACACCATCTTGTTGGAGGTCGAAGTGCCATTGGTAACAAAAAACAGGTTGTCGGCGTTGAAAATGCGCGCAGCGTTGCGCTCGGACGCCGCCACCGGGCCGGTGTGGTCGAGCAATTGGCCCAACTCATCGACCGCATTGCAGACGTCGGCGCGCAACATGTTCTCGCCGAAAAACTGGTGAAACATCTGCCCCACCGGGCTTTTCAAAAACGCCACACCGCCGGAGTGACCGGGGCAATGCCAGGAATACGAGCCGTCCGAGGCGTAGTGGGTGAGCGCGCGGAAAAACGGCGGTGCCAGCGAATCGAGATAGGTCTTGGCCTCGCGCAGAATGTGGCGCGCGACGAACTCCGGCGTGTCCTCGAACATGTGAATGAAGCCGTGCAGCTCTTTCAATACGTCGTTGGGGATATGCCGCGAGGTGCGCGTTTCGCCGTACAGAAAAATCGGTATCTC
>DMQT01000148.1:0-362 GCA_003455595.1 Betaproteobacteria bacterium | reverse complement strand
ATGGCTTTGGCGAGGGCACGTATACCCAGCCCGCTGGCGTTCTCGGAACGGAAATCCTCGTCGATGATGACGATGGGGAAGCGGAATTTCATGGCAGGCTCCAGGCGCCCGGGGCAGCAAAAGCCCGGCTAAGCGCGGTTATGAATGGGGCGATGAATCAATGAACGGACTGACGATACCAGCCTATATTTTCGGCAATGTGACACCGCTTTGACCCTGGTATTTGCCGCCCCGGTCGCGGTATGAGGTTTCGCATTCTTCATCGCTTTCGAAGAAAATAACCTGCGCCACGCCTTCATTGGCGTAAATACGCGCGGGTAGCGGCGTGGTGTTGGAAAACTCCAGCGTCACATAACCTTCCC
>DMQT01000035.1:14081-16797 GCA_003455595.1 Betaproteobacteria bacterium | reverse complement strand
GACGACATGGTGTGCACAACCCCCATGACTGCGGCAACGATGCCGAACGCGGGCATGCCGTCGCCGAGTTTTGCAATGCAGTGTGCAGGTACTTCACCCTCGTGATGGTGGGTTTCGATCTCATTGTCCATGAGATTCTCGATCTGGAATGCATCCATGTTTCCCGACACCATGAGGCGCAGGTAGTCAGTCATGAACTCCACCACATGATGATCGGCAAGTATGCTCGGATACTTACTGAAAATCGGACTTTCTTCCGGCTTCTCAACGTCACCTTCAATTGACATCAAACCTTCTTTGCGCACCTTGCTCAGCAATTCATACAGCAACGCCATTAACTCCATGTACAGCGCTTTGCTGTACTTGGAGCCTTTGAAAAGGCTGGGCAAGGCCTTGAGCGTTGCCTTGATGGATTTTGCGTTATTTCCAACAAGAAATGCACCGGCCGCAGCGCCGCTGATCATAAGCAACTCCACCGGCTGCAGGAGCGAGGCCAGATGTCCGCCACCAAGCGCAAAACCGCCAAACACGGAAGCCAGAACAACAACATATCCAACGATGACTAACACGCACGAAACTCCATAAACAGGATTAAGAGAGCGGAAACATGCCCTTTAAAATATGACTTTTAGAATAATTGATTGAGCATCTGCCCAAATTGCCGAACAGATGTCTGAAAGCCGCTCACACTAGGGTTTACGGTCTGCGCCACAAAAAACTTGAGCAGCGATGCAGGGGTTGGAAACTGCCTTTACTGCAGGCTAATTAAAAACGCCAGGCATAGAGGGTGGCGCCTTCGGATTGCGGCATAACAATGACATCCGCAGTGACACCCGGAATGGGAAATTCATAACTCAGCAGCATGGCGCCAGGCCGCATTTCGGCCCTGGATTTCTCCCACAACGCGAGCATGGCCGCCGGCGACAAATAGGCGAATACCACGTCGTACTGCGCAAAATCCAGATGCGTGTAATCGCCACGGATAAAACGCGCACGGCTGTGTACTATCCGTGCCCGCAGCCAGCTTGCCAGCCAGGGCAATGGCGCCAATTCGATTCCGGAAAGGATACTTTCCGGTCTGCGTGCGGCAAGGTTCAGCACCAGCCCGCCCAAACCGCTGCCAATGTCGATGAAGTGCAGCGGCCGGTCAGTCGGGAGCAGATCAGCGACCGCTTCCCAGACCGGAAGCCCGGAGGGATAAAAGGGAACCTGGGTGCGGAATATAGTCCAGTACCAACCAAGAAGAAAAATGAATAGGACGAGGAAAATTTCCGGTGGGAGAGACAGCGAAAGCATCGCCATCAACGCACCTGGAAACAGAAACTGAATGGGAAGCCACCAGGGTGCGAGACGGCGCCAATAGGATAGCGTCGCAGCAATTGTGCCTTGCAGCAAAACCGCTGCAACCAGCGCCACAGGCATGTCAGTCAACATCCAGATGCCGCGTATGACCAGCACAGTCAGCAAAAACGACATGCATTGAATGACCAGCGCTCGCACTGCCGGGGCATGCAACAGGGATTGCAACATACGCACCCTGCTGCCTGACGACATCCCGCGCTGCACTTCTGGTTTGCCGTTGGAGCGTTTGTGTTACTCAGGCTGCCATTGCCAAGGCGGCTGCAGTCTGTTCACGGACTTTTCTGGTTTTTCCTGCACGCGAAGGCATATGACAGAGGCCACAAGCGTAGTCATGATGCAGATCAAGGCCGTTCACCACAAAGTGTCCGCCACACTTGCAACAAGAAGTGGTCGTAAGCATATTTCTATTCACGAATCGTACCAGCGTCCAGGCGCGCGTAAGTGAAAGCACGGGCTCTTCACTGTCGCCAGGCTGGATTTGCTCGAGATAAAGCTGATAAGCCTTCATCACCGCTTCAATGCCATGGACGTCAGCGTGCTTTATGAGGTAATTATGAATATTGATAAACAGTGAAGAATGGATGTTGGGTTGCCAGGTCAGGAACCAGTCAGTTGAAAATGGCAACATGCCTTTCGGCGGCGAAACCCCCTTGAGCTCCTTGTAGAGCTTCAGCAGACGTTCACGTGACAAGGACGTTTCGGATTCGAGCAGCTGTAAGCGCGCGCCTAGATTGACCAATTTGATCGCGAGTTGAATTTCGTTGGCTTCAGTTACTACGCTTTTCTTGGCCATTTTGCGTTCCCCGCTTAATCGATTGAAATCTGGATACAGTTGTAGAATCGACTAGACGATTTCATCGACTGGCTGACCCGCCATTAGAATGGCTGCATGCGACTGCGCCAGCAAACGATCCTTGTTGTAGTTAGTCAGCATGCCGAGAATAGCGCTATCGTCAAAACGAAAACGCGCCAGCATCATGTTGCTACCAGCAAGCTTGAGAATTTGTGCATTGCTCAGGCCTTCCATCAGGTCGGCGATCTGCTTGTCGATACCCAGGCGGAAGATTGCCGTAGCTTTGTCAGAACGAATCATCTGCTGCGCAAGCATCAGGTAGCTCAAGTTCGCGTCACGTATTTCGGTCATTATATCGTTCGCTGTCACTTTTCTTCCCCTTAGCTATAACCGTCGGATACCTGTTTGCAAATTGCAATCCTAGTGCTAGCCATAGTGGAGGAAGGGCCGTAGAGAGGAAATAGGCCATGTTCGGTATTTTCTGTAAGCGACGACAACCTACGCGCCGTAGGTGTTTGTCTTACAGGAATCTGCAATGGTGCTGAATGCATAGATTGAAGC
>DMQT01000035.1:5928-14034 GCA_003455595.1 Betaproteobacteria bacterium | reverse complement strand
TTCGGCAACCATTCACATTATCAGCACAGACAGGATGTTGCCGATACAATACTGGAACATCGTAGCAGTTTGCGGACAACAGCTCTAAGCTGGTTTTTTTCGACACGGCATGGCTTGCCTGCTGTTTGAAACTACTATATGACATACATTTATTTCTGGGCGCACCAAGCTGTGGCGCGTTTGAATTGTATCTAAAACTTGAGGCTGACTCCCATCATTTCCACAATACCTGATATGCCCTCCCCTACCAGACTGAAAATCCAGCTAGAAAACCTGATGGAAGCCGCCGGTGACGCCGTTTTCCACCTGGATACAAAAGGGAAAATCCTGTCTACCAGCAAGCGCACAATCGAGTTGATTCAACTGGATTGCGCACTGACCGGTCTGTTACTGGCCGAGCTGGTTAGATCTGAGGACGGTCAGGTGATCAGTGTGGCTTTGGAACATGCCCTGCAGTCAGTCCAGCAGCAACAGGTAAACGTCCATATAAAAACCCGTGATACCACGCTCTGTTTTGATTTTATAATAACCCCCTGCATTACCGAAACAGGTGATATGGAACTGCTCGCCGTTGGCAGGAATATCACCCAGCGACTGACGACCGAAGATGCTTTGCGCCATCTGGCTACCCATGATGTATTAACGGGACTGCCCAACCGCTCGCTGCTTACGGATCGCCTGAATATGGCGATGGCACAAGCCAGACGAACCGGCAAAGGTTTTGCCGTGCTTGCCCTCGATCTCGACGGCTTCAAGAAAATCAACGATGCGCTTGGGCATCCGGTTGGGGATATCCTATTGCGCGAGGCCGGCACGCGACTACGTAACGCGTTACGCGACACCGATACGCTGGCGCGCGTAGGCGGTGACGAATTCATCGCCATTTTACCCAGCACGTTGGCAGAAGCGGAAATTCAGATTGTCGCGCGCCGCATGATCTCGTCGATTCAGCAACCCTTTGATATCCAAGGTCATGCTCTGTACGTGAGCACCTCCATTGGCGTTGCGACCTTCCCGGATCATAGCGATAATGAGGTCAAACTGCTGGCGCATGCAGATACCGCACTATATCGCGCAAAAGAAACCGGCAAGGCGCGTTATGTCCTTTACGACCCGCAAACCTTCACCAAGCCGGTACACGACATTTCAATCGAAGCGGCAATGTTCGAAGCCGTCAAAAATGGCGAATTCCTGCTGCACTATCAGCCTGTTGTTGATGCCTGTACACGCCGGATCATGGGTTTCGAGGCACTCATGCGCTGGATGCACCCTGAGCTGGGATTGGTGCCTCCGATTGATTTCATCCCGATGGCAGAAAATAATGGCCTGATCAATTTGCTGGGCGCATGGGTGCTCAAGGCAGCCTGCGTACAAATCAAGCGCTTCGAAGAGGCCACCGGGCGGCATCTCCATGTATCCGTTAACGTCAGCCCCAGGCAGTTCAGAAGCGACCAGTTCCTGAACAGCCTGGATGACGCTCTGGCGCTATCCGGCCTGCAAGGCAACCAATTGCTGCTCGAAATCACCGAAGGCATTCTGATGTCTGATCCGGAACATGCAGAGGTCTTACTGACCAAGATCGCTGCGCGTGACGTGCGTATTGCAATCGATGATTTTGGTACCGGCTATTCTTCCCTGGCCTATCTGAAGCGTTTTCCCATTAACACGCTGAAAATAGACCATGCCTTCGTCAAGGATTTGCCCCACTCGATCAAAGACGCCGCTATCTGCGATGTCGTGATTAGCTTGGCTAATCATCTGAACCTCACCACCGTCGCCGAAGGCGTTGAAGATGAACAGCAGTTACAATTTCTCGCTGCGCGGAACTGCACATTCATCCAGGGATTCCATACTGGCCGCCCCATGCTGCCCGAGGCCGCCATGGCCGTATTGTTGGCAAATACCGATGCGGCACCGCTGACCTGACCATCCTATGAAAGACCTCGATTCAATGAGCACAATGCCGATCAAAAACCCTCAGAAAACACTGGAACTGTTGTGGAACCGGGTCAAACAGCGCGGAGATTTACCCGGCTTTGCCAATGTAATCAGCGCAATCATGGGCGCAATACGCGGCGAGGACGACCGCGAATTTAACATGACAAAAACGGTATTGTCCGACCCTGCGCTGACGCAAAAAGTGTTACGACTCGCCAATAGCGCGATGTACTCGGTTTTCGGACGAGATATCAATACCGTGTCGAAAGCGGTTCTCATCGTTGGCACCGAGTCGATAGGCCATCTGGCTTTGGGCTCAAAACTGATTGACGGCCTGGCCAAAGCATCCACGGGCTCGACCAGCACACACAATGAAATGGAAAAGGCCGTTCTGGCCGGCCACATAGCGCGACAAATCACTGGTGCTGCCAGTGCCCGCGATGCTGAAGAAGCCGTGGTGTGTTCGATGCTGCATGGTCTGGGCCGCATGATGGTGACATTCTACCTGTCAGATCACTGGTCATTGATACAGGCACGCTGTGCCGAGCAGGGCATCGATGAAGCACAGGCCACGTTAGACAATTTGGGAATTGGACTGGATGAGATAGGTCGCTGGGTCGCGCAAAAATGGGGCTTGCCAACGGCACTCATCAACAGCATGCAGGATGTGTTGCCACAGACCGTGGATGAGCCGCTGGATCATGCCAATTGGCTGGGGGCCGTCGCCACCCTGTCGTCGCACTGCGCCAGCTTGTTATGCGATGCGGTTAACACCACGCCGGATGAACTTGCAGATCTTGTAAACAGCTACGCTGAAATGCTGGGGATGGATGGATCCGAGATGCTTGCCGCAGTCCTCACCGCTCAGGAATCTGCTGCGCAAGACGCCCTGTTTGCAAGCGTTGCCAAACCGACGAAACTTGAAAACAGCACCCTTGTGGCCGTGCAGAGCGGCAAGCCGGCAGACGCCGTCAGGGCTTTGACCCGCGGCGTGGCTGATATGCGCGGTGTATCAAATAACACAACCGCTTACCAGCTCATGACAATGGCGCTGGAAACGGTTTATCAAGGCCTGAGGCTGAGCCGCGCAATTGTATTCCTGCGCAATGCTAACGAAGGAAAGTATTTCGCCCGCATGGGTTTTGGTGAGAACGTACAGGAACTTATTCCGCGTCTGATTTTCGCTGAGGCATATCAACCTGACGTTTTTCACGCTGGGTTGGCAAACGACAAAATAATCGTCGTGAAAGATGCCAAGGATCCTGCTTTCGTCAACAAGTTGCCACACTGGTGGCGCGATGCGCTGCCAACAGTACACAGCTTCGTCATATTGCCGTTGACAGCAAACCGCCACCCAGCTGGATTCATTTATGGCGATTGGGATGTCCCCTTGTCTGCCGCCACGCTGGACGCTGCCGAGCTCTTGTCACTGAATGACCTGCGCGTATTGATGGTTCAGGCGATTGAGCAGCGCAGCCAACTGAATGGCAGCCTGATTATTTGAATCCGGTTGGGCATTGGGTAAGCCTCCATACTTACTTTCTACCTGCGCAAGCAAATATCCAGGCCATTGAATTTGCTGGCTTCCGGCCATCGCCGTGCGACAAACTGCAGGCAATCGGCGTGCGCTCAAGTCGTTTTCTCCATGTGCCGATACAGGCTGCATGTCTTACAAAAATATGCTACCCGCCAGCCGCGTCTTCTTTGCCTGGTCGCTACCGCTCCTCGCCGCGCTGTTACTTGCCGGCTGTGGGCGAGAAGCCGAACCAGTCGGTCCACAATATGGCAACGCACCGGTCGTCGACCGGCCGCTCTATCGCCTGGCTATCGTTCCCCTATCCAACCCGGAGAAGCTTAATCAGACCTACCAGCCGCTGATTGATTATCTTAACCAGCACATCCCGGACGCCCGCTTTGAACTGGAGACATCGCGTGACTTCGCGGCCTACGAGACCAAATTCCGCGCCCGCGCACCGGCGCTGCTCCTGCCCAATCCCTGGCAGAGCCTGCAGGCCATGCAAGCCGGTTATCACGTCATCGCCATGGCCGGCGACGCCGAGGATTTCAGGGGCATCTTTATTGTGCGCCGCGACAGCGTCCTCAAAATACCAGCCGACCTTAAAGGCAAGGCGATCGCCTACCCCGCACCCACCGCCATGGCCGCCTGCATCATGCCGCAGTGGTTCCTGCATCAGCACGGGCTGGATGTAAACCGCGACATCGACAACCACTACGTCGGCTCGCAGGAATCCGCCATCCTTAACACTCTCAGTGGCCAGGTGGCCGCCGCTGCCACCTGGCCGCCAGCCTGGCGCGGTTTCCAGAAAGAACATCCACAGGAAGCCGCTCAACTCAAAGTGATCTGGGAAACACCGCCCTTGCCGAACCTGCCAATGATGGCCAGAGATGACCTGCCTGACACGATCCGCGAGCGCGTGCGTGCGCTGCTGTTCGGGCTGAACGGCACACTACAGGGCAGAGTCATTCTGGCCACCATGGAGACCAGCCACTTCAGTCGCGCCGACGACACCAGCTATGTCCCGGTGCGCGACTTTGTAGCACGCTTCGAAAGCGAAGTACGGCCACTGGCGCGTAAATAATGCTGCGCGCCCTACTCCCCCACACCCTGCGCTACCAGCTCACCCTAGGTGTCGCCCTGGTAATCGCAGTGCTAATGACCGGGTTCGTCTGGGACATTACCGAGCGTCAGCAGGCGCTGCTGCTGGAACGCCAGAGCGAACAGGGCGCAGCACTGGCACACAGTCTTGCCACCACCTCGGCGACTGGCGTCGCCTCCAGCGATCTGGCTGGCCTGCGTGAACTCATCCATGCACAGCAGCGCTACCCAGACCTCGCCTATGCCATGATCCTGGATCACGACGGACGGGTGCTGGCGCACAGCGACCCGGCGCGCCTCGGCCAGGTAGTGCGCGACCTGCCAACCCGAGCCGAACCCAAGTTGCTCGCGCACACCACAACGCTGGTCGACGCGGTGAATCCGATCTTCCTGGCGAAGCGACACATTGGCTGGGTACGGGTAGGACTCACCCAGCAGGCTACCCAGGCGAAGCTCGCGGAGATCACCCGTGACGGTCTCCTCTACACAATCGCCGCCATCGTCATCGGTACCCTCCTGGCCGGGTTCATGGTACGCAGACTTACCCGCAGGCTCAGCGTCATCCAGCGCGTGGCCGATGCGGTGGAATATGGCGACCTCGCCCTGCGCACCACGCTGACCGGAACCGACGAAGCCGCCCACCTCGCCCATGCCTTCGACCGCATGCTCGACGGACTGGCCGCTTCGCGCGAGGCACTGACCAAGAGCGAGGCACGCGCCAATCTGATCATCGACAGCAGCCCCGACGCCATGCTGGTAGTGGATGCGAATGGCTGCATCCTGCGCGCAAACCGCCGCATCGGGCAGCTGTTCGGCTATGACATCACGGAACTCATCGGCCACCCCGTCGAAAGCCTGCTGCCAGAACGGGTGAGAGAGCGCCATGTTCATGTTCGCGAAAGCTACGCTTCCGACCTCGCGCTGCGAGTCATGGGAAGAAACATGGATATTGCTGCCCGACGCAAGGACGGCAGCGAATTCCCAGTGGAGATCAGCCTCGCACCCATGCGCATAGGGGAGGAGATGCAGACCATTGCGACACTGGTGGATATGACTCAAAGAAGGGCACTGGAAGCCGAACTGATCGGCCACCGCGATCACCTTGAAGAGTTGGTGGTTGATCGCACCATCGAGCTTGAGGTCGCGCGCAACGAAGCCGAAAATCTGGCAAAAGTGAAGAGCGAATTCCTCGCCAATATGAGCCACGAAATTCGTACGCCGCTCAATGCCGTGCTGGGTATGGCGCGCATCGGTGCGCGCGATAGCGTCGGACGCGCCAGTCATGCCACCTTTACCCGCATCCAGGACGCCGGTGCGCACCTGCTCGGGCTCATCAATGATGTCCTCGATTTCTCCAAACTCGATGCGGGCAAACTTTCCATTGAACGGCGCCCCTTTGCACTTGCCGCTGTGGTCGACAACGCTGTCAGCTTCGTGACCGGGGCGGCTCAACTCAAGGGACTCCGCTTCGAGATAACCAGCGACCTCGACCTGCCGACGTGGGTCAACGGCGACGCGCTGCGTCTGCAACAGGTACTCAGCAACCTGTTGTCCAACGCCGTCAAGTTCACCAAACGCGGCGAAGTACGGCTGCGGGTGGCGCGTGACGGCGATGACATCTACTTCAAGGCCATCGACAGCGGCATTGGTCTGACACCGGAGCAGGTCACGCGTCTGTTCCAGCCTTTCGAGCAGGCCGACAGCTCAACCACGCGAGAATATGGCGGCAGCGGTCTGGGGTTATCCATCAGCCAGAACCTTGCCCGCATGATGGGCGGGGAAATCACGGTCGACAGTGCCCTAGGCGCAGGTAGCAGCTTCACCCTGCGCCTGCCGCTGCCAGCGACTGCACCGGCGCTGCCTAAACATGACAGTCAGGCCACTGCGGCGGAACTGCGGCTGGCTGGTCTGCAACTGCTGGCAGCGGAGGATGTGGAGGTCAACCGTCTGATACTGGAAGACCTGCTGGTGCACGAAGGTGCCCGCGTGGTATTCGCCGGAGATGGTCAGCAGGCTATCGAGCGGCTGCAACAGTCAGGGGCAAGTGCGTTCGACGCGGTGCTGATGGATGTGCAAATGCCCGTGATGGACGGCTTTGAGGCTACCCGGCGCATCCTCAAAATCGCTCCCGCGCTACCCATCATCGGGCTGACCGCCCACGCACTGTCCGAAGAGCGTGAGCGTTGCCTCGCCACTGGCATGGTCGAGCACGTCACCAAGCCGATTGACGCAGAAGTACTGGTGGCTGCGATCCTGCGTCACGCAGTGAAATGCACCTCCAGGCCGACAGCGCTGCCCCCTGCCACCCTTACGGGCGTGGCTGACGGAGAGGGCAACGCTAGCGCAAGGGATAACACGATTGACTGGCAGGGACTGCTGGCGCACTACAATGGCCGCCAGGCTTTCGTGAACAAGCTTGCAACCACTGCCCTGAACAGCCATCGGGGCACGCCGACCCAATTGCGCGCAACGGCTGAACTGCGCGACCTGGAAAGCCTGGCGTTCACCGCTCACGCCCTCAAGGGGCTGGGCGGCAATTTGATGGCGCGCAGCGTGCAGGCGCTTGCAAAGGAAACCGAGATCGCTGCCCGCGCAGGTCATCATGCAGCACCCGCACTGGCCACTGAATTGGCAGATGCGCTGGATACGCTGCTCGCAGCGCTGACAGTGCGCATCAACGGAAACAGCGGAATAACTGAAGTTTTCAATTAGGCCGCCGATACCAGAAAGTGTACGCAGCAAGCAGTCCACAGGTTAGCTGTAGCCCAGTAAACCACCCTGCGGCTGACGCAGTCGATAACCTATTACCGGCCAAGGAATCCAACATTGCAACCTAACGCCCATATCCTGATCGTCGACGACCAGCCAGACAATGTGCTGATCCTGGAAGATATGCTCGATGGTCACTATACGGTGCATGCCGCCGCAGACGGGCAGCGGGCGTTGGCTTATTTGAATGAAGGTGGCCCGGCGGATCTCATTCTGCTGGATGTGGTGATGCCGGGCATTGATGGCTTCGAAGTGTGTCGGCGGGTCAAGGACACACCCGGCCTGCGCGACATCCCCCTGCTGTTCCTCTCCAGCCTGGAGAGCGCCGCCGATGAAGAACACGGTCTGTCGCTGGGGGCAGAGGACTTCATCCACAAGCCCTTTAGCCCGCCGGTGGTGCTGGCGCGGGTAAACAACCATATCAAACTCGCCCAGGCCACGCGTTTATTGAAGGAGCGCAACGAGGATCTGGAACAGCTAGTGGCCGAGCGCACACACAAGATTCTCATCCAGTCTGAAGAACTGGTGCGCCGCGAACAGGAGGTGATCGCCTCCCAGGGAGCCACCATTACCGCCTTCTGCGCACTGGCCGAGGCGCGCGATAATGAGACTGGCAACCATATCCACCGTACCCAGCGTTACGTAAAGGCACTGGCCGAGCGACTGCGCGACCATCCGCGCTTCGCGCATGTGCTGAACGACGAAACCATCTTGCTGTTATTCAAATCGGCCCCGTTGCACGACGTCGGCAAAGTGGCCATCCCGGACGCCATCCTGCTCAA
>DMQT01000035.1:0-5838 GCA_003455595.1 Betaproteobacteria bacterium | reverse complement strand
TATGGCAGCGATGCCATCGCCCAGGCAGAGAGTGCGTTGGGGGGCGACGGCGGCTCGTTCCTGCGCTATGCCCGCGAGATTGCCTACGGTCATCATGAGAAGTGGGATGGCAGCGGCTATCCCCAAGGGCTGTCAGGCGATGCCATTCCCATCTCGGCGCGGCTGATGGCAGTGGCAGACGTGTATGACGCACTCATCTCCAAACGCGTATACAAGGAGGCCTATCCTCACGAACAGGCCATCGCCATGATACTCGCCGAGCGCGGCAGCCACTTCGATCCAGACGTCGCGAATGCGCTGCAGGAGATAGCCGAAACCTTCCACGCCATCGCCAAGCAATTTAGCGATGAGGCGGCGTAAGTGTGTCACTGAAGAATCCATCACACCGGTGCGCCAGTGCGGCTAACCCAATCAAGCTGTTAGGTCACTAAACCTGCGTAATCACACGTGCAGCTTTGCGATGTGTCAGTATAAAAACCGCCTCAATGCTGCCTTTTTATTGCTTCCCGGACTACTTCAGTTGCTGATCCACAAATGCCTGCAGCTCAGGGCTCAGGGTGTGGCTGGCCTTGGCCCGATTAAATGCTTCCTGCGCTTCTGCCAGGCGATTTTCAGCTTGCAGTGAGATGCCCAACCCCATGAGCCAGACGCCTGATCCCGGAGACTTGCGCAGCGCCTGCGAATAATGCTCGATAGCCTCCTTATGACGGCCTTCGCGTTGCAGCAGCGCCGCCAGAAAAGCCTGGTAATCAGGGCGTTCTACGGCATAGGGCAGGCTGCGCTGCAGGGTTTTCAGAGCACTCTGGATGTCACCCTGCTCCACTTGCAGACGCGCCAGTATCATGGCCAATCCGGTTTGGCTGGGATCAAGCTTCAGACCATCCTGCAAGCTGCGCTGAGCCTCGTTATAACGCTTGCCTTCCACCAGCAGTCCCGCCAGTGTCTGCCTCGCTGACGTATTGGCGGGATCAAGCTGTAGCACCTTGCCGAGCAATTCGCTTGCCTCCGCCACCCGTCCTTGCTGTAACAAGGCCACCGCCTTGCCATATTCATTTTCAGCCCGCTGCAGCGGCGTAATTTCTTTTATCTGCTTGTCGGTTGCCATCGTTGCAGGCACAGCACGCTCGCCTGAACCTGCATTTAATCGGGAGGGTGACGCACTGACATGAGCAGCATTCTGTTTTCCAAAATCGAGATTGACAGCTGGTTTTAGTGACAACACTGCCTGCTGTTCCGGTAATTGCCTAGGTTCCGTTGTGATCATCTGTGCGGCTGCCGGTTGTGACACAGTACCCGTTTTTTGTGCTGCCAACTTCGAATCAGTTTGAGGCTGCTCACTGCGTGCAGGCGCAGATATTGGCGGCAACTGCGCACGTTGCATAGTCACTGGGGATTTAGCCTGCATGACAGACGTATCCAATAGTCTTCCAACGGACGGCATCGCAGCCCCTGTTTTAGACACTGGCCATAGCCGCCAGGCAAGCAGGCCAGCCAGCAATACCAGCGCGAATAGCAAAATCGCCCACCAGGCGGAATGTAGCCGACGGCGTTTTGCTACAACCTTGATCTGCGCGGACAAGGCCGCATCCGCACCGCTTGCAGAGTGGCGGTTTTCCAGGTCCTGCAGCATTTGATTAATCACACTCATCGCAACATCATCCATCCAATTACGCTGCCTGCAATCAACAGTAGCGCTATCGCTAGTACCCACCGTTGCCACAGGCTATTTTTGGCAGCCACGGTATCCCTTGCGGCAGCACGCACATGATGCGCCCTTACCTGTTGCCTGCCCTCGCCGTAAGCCAACATCAAGGCCTTATGCGCCACAACATTCACCAGGCGGGGAATCCCGCCGCTGGCCGCATAGAGTTGTTTTACCGCGCGCCGATTGAACAAGCGACCGCCCGAAAATCCCGCCACATTGAGGCGGTGTGAAAGATAATAATCCATGTCGTCGCGCCGCAGCGGGCCAAGATGATATTGGAAGGTGATGCGCTGATTCAGCTGGCGAATTGAATTCTGTTGTAATTTCTGGTTGAGCTCCGGTTGCCCGAACAATACAATCTGCAGCAATTTGCGCTTTTCCGTTTCCAGGTTGGTCAGCAGGCGGATTGCCTCCAGGCTCTCCAGCGGCATCGCCTGGGCTTCATCAAGACACAGCACGACCTGTTTATCCTGCCGGGCGAAATCCAGCAAGGCAGCGGTCAGTGACTTGAGCAAATGATGCTGATCAACATCCTGTTGCAGAACCACGCCCAGCTCATCCGCGAGGGCCAGAAGCAAGGTGTGCGGGGTGAGGTAGGGATTCGGAATATAGGCTGTGACGAAGCGCTGCGTGGTAGCACTCGACGTGGTGGTCACTGGCGTCTGATTCAGTACGATGTCTGAGGCTGTGCTCTGCTCCTTGTTGATGCTGGACAGAAACTGACGGCAAAGTAGCGTCTTGCCGGTGCCCACCTCACCGGTGATCTTGATGAAACCCTCGCCATTTCTGACCGCGATCAGCAGGGTATTAAGCGCCTCCTGATAATCCGCGCAGGCAAAAAAGAAACTGGTATCCGGCGTGATGCCGAACGGCGCCTCACGCAAGCCAAAGTGGGCAAGGTACATGGTCAGCGCCGACCTGCGGAATTCCCCGTATCAGACGTATCTTCATCCGAACCACTACGTTGCATTTTCCGGATGCGGTCGCGGCTGTTCAAAACATCCTGAGACCAGTCATCACTGCCCTGAACAATCGTGGTTTTCAGTAAAATCACCAGCTCGCGCTTTTGGCTGTCGCGGTTGGTATGGCGAAACAGCGCACCAAGCAGCGGCACATCGCCCGCGACGGGTACGCCAGCGCGGTCATCCGTCATGGATTGCTGCATCAGCCCGCCTATGGCGACGATACTGCCGTCCTGCACACGGACAACACTGTCTGTTTCAGACACCGTGCTCGACGCAAGCGGGAGATTCATCTTGCCTAAGCCGCCGCCAAGATCGATTGTTTTATCTTTCTCTGAAACCTTGCTCACTGATGGGTGGACGTGCAGGGTGATCTGGCCATCGTCGGAAATTTGCGGCATCACATCGAGTGCGATCCCCGAGAAAAAAGGCTGCAATGTGACATTCGGGGTGGAGGTGGTTGCATTGCCGGTAACCGTGGTCGAACTCACATTGGTGACGAAGAATTCATCCGTCCCCACTTTGAGCACCGCCATCTGGTTATTCAAGGTGGCGATACGAGGACTCGACAGCACATGCACCGTGCCCTGCGTATTCAGAAAAGTAATCAACGCCGCAAAATTATTTGCTTGCGCGGCAATATTCAGCATGCCCGCCGATGTTGCGACGGCTTGGGGCAATGCAGCGCCGAACACGCTGCCAAGTGTACTGCCGACAACCGGGGCGCCACCCGGCAACGTAAAGCTGTTGGCATCGGCACCCACCGAAAACCGGTTCTGGCCGTTGCGATTAAACGCTGCCCAGTTGATGCCCGATTGATAGCTATCATTGAGCTGTACTTCAATGATCTTGGCCTCCAGCATGACCTGACGGTCTACCGCTAGCTGTGTGGCTTTCAGGTAATGCTCCACCTCCCGTATTTCGTTTGGCAGCGCGCGTATCAACACCACACCGGATTGTGGACTGACCACTACGGTGCGGCCATCCTTGTCACCGATGATGGAGGTCAGCGAACTTTTCAGTTCGCTCCAGAAATCGGTTTCGGTTTTGGTGGTGATCTTGCTGGTCTCAAAAGCTCGGCCACTGGAGCCGCCCGAGGTGGTCGTGGTGGCGCTGGGTGTAATCGTCCCGGTGGTCGGTGAATCCGTCACCGACCCGGAGGTCACGCGGATGTCTGAGGTGCCTTTGCGCTGGCCGTTGATATAGTTGAGCTTGAACACCCGCGTCTGGATGGTGAGCGGCTGGATAAAAATGCGCGTACCGTCCATCCTGTAGTCATAGCCGTAAAGTTCACGGATCGCGTCCAGCGCTTCGAACACAGTGACATTCTTGAGATTGACCGAAATCGTGCCGCTTACCTCCGGGTGTACCAGCATGCTGTAGCGTGTACCCGAAACGATGCCCAGAAACACCTGATTGGCCGGCGCATTGTTGACCACCAGATCAAAGCGCTGCTCTGGCGGCTTACCGAGCTTGGGCATTTCGATTTTGAGTGGCGGCAGGAGCGCAGCATCCACAGCGCCAGCCCGTGCCGGTTTGGCCTGTGCTGCGGCCGCCTTGTCGAATTCGGCATTGATCTGGTTATAAGTGGTTTTATCTCGCGCTTCCTGGCTTGCACACCCAGTCAGAGCCAACGTCACCAGCCCCAGCAAGGCAGGCTTCATCCAAGTTGCAGTCAGCGCTTCACAGCTGATCCAGAGTTGCCTGGAAAAAATTCGTTTTTGCATGTTTCTACCTTTTTTGCCTGCCGGGACGATCAGTGTTCAGGGTGCTGGCGACGCATAATGATGCGCTTGCCGACATCAGGGAAAAGTTTCAATGTTTGGATACCACTGCTGCCTTTCAGCACCACCTCGTTTTCGGAAATCATGACAACTCTGGTGTCGCCAAAACGATCGCCTACTTTAACGCGCTGGCCACTGATAATAGCCGAACGCTGATGAGCGGAAATTCGCACCGACTGCAATTGAGGACCGCTAGGCGCAAGTATTTCAGCGCTCCCTTGCGGCATGGACAATACAGCAGGCGGACGTGTCGGGTCCTGCAGTGCATCCATAGCGCAAGCCAAAGGCGTGAAGAGAAAGGCAACAATGGCGATGCAACGGATGGCAATGTGTTGGCGCTCTCCGTCCTCCTGCTGCCTGTTGCCGGTTGCCGGTTGATTGATCGTCATCATATTGCCAACCATGCCTTGTCCAGGCTCAAGGTATACAGTCGCAAGGTGAGCGTAACCTTGGGGTATTTCTCCACATCAACATCCGCCTTGCCCCAGAACACGTGCCACGGCAGCGCCTCAATCTCCGTCAGATAGTGCAACAGATCCAGATAGCTGCCTTCCAGGGTAATCTCGACACCGTGTTTATAGACAATACTTTCAGGCGTTGTGGGTTTCTGCACTTGAGCAGGTTGCGCAGCGTCTCCTGCAGCTGTAGTTTCAGGCTCGCCCAAAACCTTTACTGGCAATGTTTTCAAAGCCACCAAGTGCAACGAGCGGTTGTGCCGCAAAATATCTTCCAGCAACGTCGGCATCCGCTGCGGGGACACCAGCCCGCTTTGTATGTCTTCGAGCGTTTTGCCGGTCTGGTCGGATTGTTCCCGCAACTGCGCCAGCCTTGACCGCAGGGCAATATCCGGATCAATGTTCCAGGTCTTCACCAGCGTCTGGATTTGTGTCAGCATCGCGCTGGTTTTTTCCTGTGTCTGCGTAATCTCTTGCTGCAATTTTTTGTGCCGCGTCAACAAAGGATCGATGAGCATGGTATTCACCAGCACGATCAGCACGATCGCAATAGCCAGAAAAATCAGCGCACGCTCGCGCAAGCTCATCGCATCGACACGATCGGCCAAGCGTTGCCATTGTGCTTTCAATGTGCTCATTTGGCAGGCTCCACTTGCAGCGTACGCAGGCTGAACTCGATATACGGAACGGGCGGCGCCGGTTTATCATCCGTCGTTTTTTCGGCCTCTGGCAGACTCATTTCCAGCATGCTGAATGTCTTCCCTGCCAGCACAGGCTCTTTTTTCAGATCGATTAATGAAAACGGGCACCAGCTCCGGCTTGCAGGGTTCGGCCATTGATCGCCATGTCGCTACCCGTACCCGATACGTGAAAACCGGTGATCCACAGTCCGCCCAACGTCTGGCGCGACAGTGCGCGCAGATATTCCGAAA
>DMQT01000184.1:3547-3799 GCA_003455595.1 Betaproteobacteria bacterium | reverse complement strand
AAACCAGCTTGGCAGATATTGGCACCCATTCAGCGCATGACAGATACGGGTGTGGTTTAGTCGTCATTGTTTAAGTCATCCCGTGTTTGGTGTACCGCGCTCTCTATGACAAAGCCCGCATGACTGCCTTGTGATCCTTGGCAATCACATTCAGCAACACCAGCGCCGGGCCGCCGGGGGCGCGATCACCGCGCTCCCAATGCCGCAGCGTGGCCACGGAAAACCCGAAGCGAGCGGCGAACGCCTCCTGTG
>DMQT01000184.1:2008-3500 GCA_003455595.1 Betaproteobacteria bacterium | reverse complement strand
GCCGCAGCGCCTTCACATCGACCGATTCGGGACGATAGACGAAAACGCCCGTGTGCTTGTCACCACGGGCATGTGCTATCGCCTCGGTCAGCCCTTGCTTGATACTCTCGAATGCCTTGCTCATGTTTCAATCCTCCAACCATCTCGATACCAGGATATCCACCAGACCCGCCAGATCGTTGCGCTCTGCCTTGCTGAGATTCGCCCGTTCACTCTTGGCAAAGAGTGTCAGCAGATAGAGCGGCATTGCCTCGCTATGGACGTAGTAGATCACTCTCACACCGCCGCTTTTGCCCCGGCCTCCACGCGCCCAGCGCAGCTTGCGGACGCCTCCGGTGCCTTCGATCAGATCGCCGGCCCTTGGATGTGCCGCGAGGTAGGAAATCAGATCGCGGCGCTCGTCGGGTGACAGCAACTTGTCCGCCAGGCGAATGTATTCCGGGGTTTCGGCGACGGTAATGAGCATGATAGCGTCTAATCCATTGGATTACAATTCAGCTCAGCATTGACGAGGGAGCCATGATCACGGTCGTGCTGAGCATGGGCCTCCAATGTATCCATAAACTCGGCTACATCTCCAAGAAATTGCACGAGAAAGCCGGCCCTCATCGCGTTGATATTCTCAAGTTCGCCAGACTGCGCTGCCACGGCAAGCATGGCACCAACCGTACGCACTCCCATCAATGCCTGCATCTTTACATTCGATGCCTGCGATGCGATCGCGTCCAATCTTTGCGGGTTATAGGCGTTAGTGAATATGGCCCCGGCCCATTCCTGAGGATAGGCCTGCAGATTGTGGCAAAGGCCTTCGATACCATTGCCATGTGCGAAGTGCGGATTCTTTTCGACTGCAGTCGCGTTGTTGATCGTTGTGGTCATAATGCGCTCCCTTCTGCCGCTAGATCATCACTCTCCCACTCGTCGTCACGGAAGTTACCGAGCCCAGCCATCCCCATTTTTATGATGCAGGAATCAATAATCAGGTACGTGCGCTCGCACAGGCCTGCAACCGCAACGCAGGCAGCATCTCTCTCGCACTCTGTTTCTGCATGGATGGCGAGGGTCCGCATTGACTGCAGCATGTTCGCCACGGCATCGAGTCTTCCGCAAATCTGATCTGCGACATCGGCGGGGATAGAATTACAAATAGCCATGATTGCATCTCCTTGGTAGGTGCTTCTTGGTCAGGCGGGTTTGGTGCTTGTAACACCTTGCCCGCCGCTTTCCCGACGATAGCCCGCGTCCGGTACGGGTAAAAACTATGCTGCCATATTCAACGGCTCGATCTTTGCAACTTCTCGTTTTAGCGCTTTTTCGGCCTGTGCCAACTCATAATTCGCCTGCATATGCAGCCAGGATTCTGCGCTACCGCCAAGAGCGGCAACGAGCCGCACCGCCATGTCTGCGCTGATGCCGCACCTGCCATTCAGCACGCGCGAGAGCGCTACACGAGTGACGCCGATCCGCGCAGCAAAGTCTGTAACGGTGATAC
>DMQT01000184.1:0-1972 GCA_003455595.1 Betaproteobacteria bacterium | reverse complement strand
GTAACGGTGATACCGGTGTCAGTGAAAACACCGTCCCGTAGGACTTCGCCCGGGTGGGGATGGTTATACATTCTGGCCATGGAGTGAGTCCTCTTTTAGTGGTAGTCCTGATAATCAACCAGAACTGCGTCGCCATTATCGAAAGTGAAGGTCATACGCCAGTTGCCATTGACCCACACCGCCCAGTGATCCTTTAGCTTTCCTTCAAGCGGGTGCAATTTCCAGCTCGGAAGTCCCATGTCCGCAGGTGCCTTGGCCGAATGCAACATGGCCAGTTGCAGCCGCAGGCGCTTGGCATGTGTCGGTTGAATACCAGCCTTGCTTCCTTCGAAGAAGAACACTTCCAGTCCTTTGTGTTTGAAATGCTTGATCACGTTGTTAATGTATAGCGTATATTTACGCTTGTCAATTTATTTTAATGAGAGCTTAAGCCACAGCATGCAGGCCGGATTTCTTCGGCTTGAATTCAATGCCAGCCTGGAACAAAATCCATTCCTCGATCTTCGTGTGCCACATGCGCAGCAGATCAAGCGGACGCCGCCGGTAGTGCTTCTCAGCGAGAGCACTGGGCTTGTGGCCTTGTATCTGTGCCACGATGCCGACCGGAACCTCAACCCATTCGGCCAAGGTGCCGAATGACCGACGCAGGCCGTGCAGGGTGACATGCGGCAGGCCAGCGGCAGTCAGTGCTTTGACATGGGCTATTCGCGGTTCGGTGATGTGCCATCCATTCTTGCGGCCGCTTCCATCCGGTGCAGTGGTATGGCTGGTGGAGGAGAACACCCATTCATTGCGGCGCGGCAGCGCCGACAGCAAACTCGAAACGTAGGGCGTTAGCGGGATGGTGCGCTCGCCGTCAACTTTGTCACGGATGGTCATGCCGTTCCATTGGAAATCAACGTCTTCCCATTTCAGCAGGGCCAACTCCTCGCGACGCGAACCGATCAACAGCAGCGCCTGCAGGTAGGCGCTGATTACAGGATTGCCAATTATTCTCACGGTTTCAAACCACGGTCGCANNCAGTCACCTTCCTTGGTGCCAACCTTCGGCACCATTTCCTTGATTTTCTTGGTGCGGCAGACCGTGCCGTCGACAAAGGCATAGTCCTTTGATTCAGCGCACCAGGTCATGAATGTTTTCAGTGCCCGATAGGCTTGCGCTGCCAATGTCGGCGCCCGCGCGGATTCCTTCTTCAGCCAGGCGGCAATAGCGTCGGCATCCAGTTCGGAGAGCGGTATATTCATCAGCGGGTAGAGCACACCGGGCCGGGTGAATTCGCCCTGTCCCGTGCGGCGTCCGCGCGTGATCTTTTTACCGCCGGCATCGATAAACTTCAGGTGGTGCCCCAGATGCCTCTCGCCCCAGCGGGGCTTTCGATTCTCGATATACGCCTCGAAGGCATCCAGCACGGTGCCCTTGACTCGGGCTTCATCGATGCGCCTTTGCCCCAGTGCTTTGATGGTTTCCCGTTTGACCTCACGCGGATCGATGCCTTTGTCGACCATCACATGGAAATCCCGCGCCCGGGCGCGCGCCTGGTCAATGTCCCACTTGAACACATCGCCAATGGTGATACGTACCGCATTGCCAGCCAATTTCGCCTGCCAGACAAAAGCTTTCTTGTCAGACCCGGCAACGGCACGCACGGCGAGTCCCTTGACTTCGGAATCCCACAGGAAGGCCTGCCCTTTTTCAGACGAAAATCCAGCGATTCTCCCAGCGGTAAGTCTCACTCTGGCCATACGGATCAGCCTCCTGGTTACAGGGGTTACATCCTTCCATGACAGCTTCAAACTTGGCGTCAGGTTAAAATGTAACCCCTAATGTAACCAGATTATAGAATATGGATCAACTTAACGCAACACGCATATCTTTAGATATTTCTACTATTTCATTGATTTACAACATTTTTTTTAATTAAGTGAATTCGTCTAGTTGATCTGAATTGATCTAAATGCACGACTTTATCCG
>DMQT01000216.1:15577-16187 GCA_003455595.1 Betaproteobacteria bacterium | reverse complement strand
GGCGGCGCTGTTTGGTCGAGCCGGTATCGGCACGGATACCCGGGTGGTGCTGTATTCCAGCGGCGAAGATGTGCTGGGCGCCACGGTCGTAGCGTACAGCCTGCAGCGTATCGGTCATCGCCATATCATGGTGATGGATGGGGGCGTGGAAGATTACCTGCTGCGCCACCCGATGACACAGATTTATCCCGACGGCGTCGAGCCACAAACGCTTCCGGCCAAGCTTGACCGTTCTCTCTTCATCACCCACCAGGAGGTGCTGGCTGTGCTGGACAAGTCCGGCGTGGTGCTGCTGGATGCGCGCCCGGCGCACTATTACCTCGGCAATAGCCATCAGTGGATACGCAACGGTCATATTCCCGGCGCCATCAGCTTTGACTGGCACCAGTTGACCTATCACGCCAGCTTGCCGGTGTTCAAGAATGCGCATCGCTTCAAACCCGTTGACGCCATGCGCGAACTGGTAGCCGTCACCGGCATTACCAAGGCCGACGACATCATTGTCTATTGCGGCACCAGCCGCGAAGCCAGCTTGCTGTTTGAAACCATCAAAAACCTGCTCGGCTACCCCAAGGTGCGCTTGTATGAAGGCTCGATGACCGAATGGAGC
>DMQT01000216.1:13624-15489 GCA_003455595.1 Betaproteobacteria bacterium | reverse complement strand
GCGGCTGATGTAGTGGTCGATCTGGTGGGCGTCAAGCCCGGTCAGGTTCAGGGGCTGAATCATGTCGACAAGGGCGATAGCTTCCCCATTGACAAGCTGCTCGACGAGATTTCACCGGACGATTACGACGCCGTGGTACTACCCGGCGGCGCCGTCAACGCCGACGGCTTGCGCGTGAGCAAAGCCGCGCAAGACTTCGTCACCGCGATGGACGAGGCCAAAAAACCGGTGGCAGCGATCTGTCATGCGGCCTGGTTACTGGTATCGGCAGGCTTGCTGAAAGGTCGTACTTTAACCTCGTATCCCACAATTCGGGACGATCTTGAAAACGCCGGTGCGACGTGGGTAGACAAAACCGTCAACGTAGACGACAACCTCATCACCAGCCGTAATCCCAACGATATACCGGCGTTTAGCGCCGCGATCCTGGCTGCGCTGGCGCATCGGGCATAGCGAATTTCATACTGGCCATTAGACCTGTAATGACATCATTTGTGAATGGAGTGCGAAATGGCTGAATTAAAATTGGTACTTCATGTAGATCAAGCCGACCACTGGCCGGCTGCATTCGGCAATCTGAACAACCTGACGCGCGATTATCCTGACGCCGAGATACGCGTCGTCGCCAACGGCGCGGGCATTTATGCCTTCGTTGGGCAGAGTGATCTGCGAGAAAAACTCGACAAGTTTGCGGCTGAAGGTGTGCGTTTTCAGGTGTGTCGCAACGCGCTGAAAGAACACCATATTGAGTCGGTAGCACTGCCCAATCATGCAGAGGTTGTCCCTGCCGGCGTGGTCGCGCTGGCAGAAGCCCAGCGCGACGGGTTTGCTTACATCAAACCGTGAGCCTGGTTGATTACCGTAACAGGTGCTTGCGCACGTAAGTGCCTGCAAACGTTTTTTGCAGCTGATTCCATCAGGAGACTGCCATGACCCATCTGCACTCCAAGGCGGCTGACGCCACAGCCGCGCTGCATCGTGAGGTACAACAGCAGCAAGACCAGCACGATTCCGCCACGCCCAGCGCACCAGCGCAGGACGACAGCCCGGTGCAAACCGGCGCGCGTAGCTACCCGGGTTTACCCCTGCCGTCGCAACATCTGGACAAGCCGGGCATGGAAGCCGACATGGCACTCAAGCCGCAGTTCATGGCACCGGATTATCGCGGCAGCGGCAAACTGGCGGGTATGGTCGCCATCATCACTGGCGGTGATTCCGGTATCGGGCGAGCGGTCGCCGTACTGTATGCGCGCGAGGGTGCCGACGTCGCGATTATTTATCTCAACGAACATCAGGATGCCAGTGACACCCAGCGCCATGTCGAAGCCGAAGGGCAAACCTGTCTGCGGATCGCCGGTGACGTGCGCGACGCGGGCTTTTGCCAGCGCGCGGTTGAGCAGGTGCACGCTCAGTTCGGTCAGATCGATATTCTGGTCAACAACGCGGGATTTCAGGAACACGCCGATTCATTGCTCGATATTAACCGAAGAACGCTTCGATCTGACCATGAAAACCAACGTCTACGGCTACTTCCATATGGCCAAGGCGGTGCTGCCGCATCTGAAGCGCGGCGCGGCGATCATCAATACTGGCTCGATCACCGGCCTCTTAGGCAATAAAAACCTGCTCGATTACTCGACTACCAAAGGGGCTATCCACGCTTTCACCATGGCGCTGGCGTCCAACCTGTTGCCGCAAGGCATCCGCGTCAACGCCATCGCACCCGGCCCGGTCTGGACACCGCTCAATCCGGCCGAACAGATGCCCGAAAACATCGCCAAATTTGGCGACAATACCGACATGCACCGTCCCGCCCAACCCGAAGAGCTGTCGCCAGCTTATGTGTTTTTGGCATCGCCAGTGTG
>DMQT01000216.1:12424-13604 GCA_003455595.1 Betaproteobacteria bacterium | reverse complement strand
GCATTGTGCTGCCGGTTATCGGTTCGGTCGGGGAATGACGCCAAAATCAGTTGTTTGCGCACCATTAACCAGGGTGTTTTTTGTCACTCAGGAGAAGATCATGCCAAGAGGCGATAAGTCGAGTTATACCGGCAAGCAAAAGCGCCAGGCGGCGCACATTGAAGACAGCTACGAAGCGCGGGGGGTGCCGAAAGAAGAGGCCGAAGCGCGGGCGTGGGCAACCGTGAACAAGCTGAGTGGTGGGGGCAAGAAAAGCGGCTCTGGCCGGGTCAAAACGGTTACGGCAACGGAAAAAAAGCATCCGAAAACAAAGTGAAAAAAGCAAGCGAATAAAAAAGTTACTCCCTTGCCCTTACTCGATCCTGGAAAAAATCGGGGACAAGGAGACAATGCCGAGAGGTATCGTCCGACCCAGCTGGAAGAGTTGGTATCAGCCTATGTGTTTTTGGGATCGGCAGTGTGTTCCAGCTACATCACTGGCATTGTGCTGCCGGTTATTGGTTCGGTCGGGGAATAACGCCGAGGCTGTCTGTTTTCGGGGTTGCCGGGGCAGGCAGAGCAGCATGCCTTTCAGGGTGTGGCAAACGCGTGATTTGTGTTTGATGAATTCGGCTACTGAACAGCTTAGCTGATAAGGTGTTCATGCTTCTATCAAGCCATGCCAGAAGTGATACGCATCAGAATTTTTTCTTGTGTTGGAGATCGCACAGAACTCGCTAGTGTTTAGTTACATTATCTTAGCTCAAACCGAAATCCTGATTTCGGATCCTTCAGGTGGCTATTTATTACTTTTTGAACCAGGGAGAGAAGGATGAGCACAGGAAAACGCTATTTATGGGAGGCATCCCAGCGCTGGGGCTGATTGGTGCAAGCATGCTGATTTTCCCCGATATGGGGGGGCGATCTGATCTCGCAGGCTTTTAGCAAATCACCGGAGGCGGAACAAGAAAAACAGGCTAAGCGCCAGGGAGGCGATGCCCGCACAGAATCAAAGCGGTTCCCGGCACCCCGGATGGAGTGCTGTTGATGCAGGCACAGGCGCTTTTCGGCAAATTGCCCGCGACCATGCCGGGCAGTGAGCACGATACGCCCGCGATGATTGCACTTGGCAACAAACTGTTTTTCGAGACGGGGATTTCCATCAACCAGACCAAATCCTGCAGCTCTTGCCATTTCATTG
>DMQT01000216.1:8241-12402 GCA_003455595.1 Betaproteobacteria bacterium | reverse complement strand
GCGGACCATCGCAAGACCGGCTTGGGTGCGCTGGGTAAATTCGGCGACCGCAACGATCCATCGGTGTTGAATGCCGGTTTCCAGATTGCACAGTTCTGGGACGGACGCGCACCCACACTGGAAGAACAGGCTAAAGGCCCGCCACTCAACCCCATCGAATTGGCCATGCCCGATGGCGCTGCGGTGGCCGCACGGCTCAAAGCCATTGACCATTATCCTGCTGAATTCCAAGCGGCCTTTCCGGGTGAGAAAGACCCCGTGACCTTCGACAACTTTGCCAAAGCGGTGGCCGCTTTTGAACGCACGCTGATTAGCCGCAGCCGCTTCGATCGTTACCTGGACGGCGACAACCTAGCGCTCACGGGCAAAGAGTTGAGCGGCATGCGTACCTTCATCGCGGTGTGATGCGTGGAGTGCCACAGTGGTCCGAACCTGGGTGGAATGAGCTACCGTAAAACGGGAATCTTCCATGATTACAGCAACCGCAAGGATTTGGGACGCTTCAAGGTCACCAAGCTGGAAATCGACAAATATGTTTTCAAGGTACCCATGTTGCGCAATGTCACCCTGACCGGGCCTTATTTTCATGACGGCGAGGTGGGCACATTGGCAGAGGCGGTGGATCAGATGGCCTATTTGCAGTTGAACAGGAAACTCAAGGACGAGGAAATCAGAAATATCCTCAGTTTTTTGACTACGCTGGCTGGTGAGGATAAACCACTGCACCGCTGATAAAGGTGGCGCAGAACACCACTACGCCGATAGTCAAGACGGATGCAACTACTGACTCATGGGTGCCACCGCAGATGCAGGATATTCCCCAAGGCGCGCAAGGCGATCGCATCCGTTATGGCGCACTGCTTTTGAGCGATACCTATGCGCAGCTCGGCCCTGATGTGAAGAACAGCAAAATGCGTTACACAGGAAGCACGCTGAACTGCACGAGTTGCCACCTGGATGGCGGCACCAAGCAGTTCGGATTGCCGTGGATGGGGGGTGAGCAAGGCTTATCCGCAATACAGTGCTCGCGATGGTGAGGTGCAAACGCTTGAGGCCCGCATCAACAGTTGTTTCGAGCGCAGTGTGAATGGCCGGGCATTGCCTGTTGACAGCAAGGAAATGAAGGCAATCGTTGCCTACATGGACTGGTTGTCGATAGACGTCCCGAAAGATGTTTTCGGCCGGGGAACCCCCAAATTCGAAGGGCCGAACCGCAAGGCCGATGTGAAAAGAGGTGAGCTGGTCTACGATGAATTCTGCCTGTCGTGCCATGGCAAAAATGGCGACGGCTATCAGTCAAAATCGGCCGGCAGTGCGGGTAGCCATGTTGTCCCGGCGCTCTGGGGACCACACAGCTACAATAACGGCGCGGGAACGAACCGGTTATTGACTACAGCCGCGTTTATTCACAGCAACATGCCGCTGGGGGCCCGATGGGACCATCCTGTCATCACCATTGACGACGCCTATGATGTCGCTGGCTATCTCAGCTCCAAGCCGCGGCCGTAGATGAGCGGCCTGGAGAAGGATTATCCGAAACCGGCGGAAAAACCGGCGGATACATCCTATCCACCCTATGCAGATAACTTTCCCCAGGAACAGCATCAGTATGGTCCGTTCCAGCCAATTAAAGCATCTCAGAAGCAGAAATAAGTCAGCCAGTCAGGAAGAAACAGCGCGTCCTTTGATCAATTGCCTCGGCACGGCGGGGAGTGGGCTTTGGACTCTGCCGATCCGGGATTGGAAGGCTGCGCTAAACCGATTTGCTATCCAGTTCGATGACTGGATGCCACATCGTTAAACGAAAATCCGTTTACACAAAATTATTTACACCCCCTATCCTTAAACCTGCTGAGGTTATTTCACCACCCTTATTCACCACCCATAGATAAAAGGAGAAGAAAATGCATGTATACCGCAAACCCAAAATTCCCTTATGCACATTAGGCTCACTACGTATGCGGCCGGTTTCTCCGGGCTTGGAAAGTAATTTTGGTATCAAGACCGTCAAGATATGCCTGAATAGAGTGAAATCGTGGGGTCGAACGCTGGGGACGGCGAGTGTGCTCATGCTGGCCCTGGGCGCCGCGCATGCAGCACATACGCCCATGCCCGCGACACCGAAAGAGTGGCCTATGTACGCTCTCAATCCCGGTCACAACGCCTACTCTGCGTCGAACTTCCCCGCGGTGTCCTGGCGCTTTCAGTCGCCAGGCGCGCCGGAGACACGCGCTAACAAGATGCTCAATCCCACGATCATCCGCGATCTGGTTGGGTTTCCGATCGGGGTGGCGGTGGTCGACGAGGTGGTCTATGCCCCTAATGACGATGGCTACCTCTACGCCTTAGACGCTCGCAGCGGCAAGTTGCTCTGGCGCTATAACGCCTTCAATCAATTGATGAGCACACCAATCATTGCCGATGTCGGGGGAATAAAATCGGTCTTCGTGGGCGGCGGCAATTCGGACTTTTCTTACACAAATGCCAAACAGTTCGGCGTGAAGGATGCACCTGTTATACGCGGAACCGGTGTGTCCGCGATCTTCGCGCTGGATGCCCGCACCGGCAAAATGCGCTGGGTCTTCCCCACCCAGGGCGAGGATATGCCCACACCGGCGTATTACAAGGGCAAGCTGCTGTTCGGCAACGGTGACGGACATGCGTACGCCTTGGACGCGGCCACGGGTAAGCTGCTCTGGAAGACCGAGATCAAATCGTTTGTAAGCATGTCCTCGGCGACGCTTGATCCCGAGCGCGGTGTGCTGGTGATGGGCGGCACGCAGCCGAGCAAAATCTACGGACTGGACGCCGAAACCGGCAAGCTGCTGTGGGCGGTAGAGCCGCCGAACATATTCTCCAGCAGCGCGGGCGACGGCACTTGGGCGATGCACGACGGCGCGACGATTGGCCAGATCGAGACCCGCAGCGCGGACCAAGCGAGCGCTGGCACATCATCTTCCGAAGAACTAGCGATTGACCTGAAGACTGGCAAGATCCTCTGGAGTACCACCCTAGGGTCTGGCAAGTCCCCGCCGCGCAACAAGGACACGGTGCCGACCGTGGTGGGCGATGTGGTCTACACTGGCAGCCCGGTGACTCACACGGAATATGCGCTGGATGCCTCCAGCGGCAAGATTCTGTGGCAACAGCCGCTCAAGGTGGGAATGAAGGGCGCGCCCACCGTGGTGGGCGACGCGGTCATTCAGGCCACGGCTTCCGGCGAGATTTTCACGCTCGCCCGCTCGACCGGACAGGTGCTGCATATCTACAACGCCAAGCAAGGCGGCTACGGGCCACAGAACGGCGTGGTGATCGGCAAGACTTATTTCATCGGCACCAATACCGGCTGGCTGCAGGCTATTCCATTGCATGAACTGGTTATCAAGGAATAACCCTCGTCTAGCCCAGGCAACCATGCTGCCTGGGTCACAGAAATTACGTATGGCAGCAGGCCATGATGGTCTGCTGCCATACGGCGGTCATCGCGCACAACAACGGCATCTTGTGCGGGCTTGCGTAAGATTGCCCGCCGCGTCGATCAAGCCTGCTTGCTGCAAAGCGTCTTGGGCCTCCCTCTCCAGGCTGCCATCGGCACGTGCCAGATCAGCACGCGTCAGGTTGCACCGGGTGGCCAGCGAAGTTTCGCGGATGCTGGCATTGGCCGCCAGCAGGCGTTCACCACTCATGTTGATCATGCCCGCGTCGTTAAGAACTCAGCGCGCTTATCATGGCAATGCATTGCATTGCATGTTCCAGAAAGGGTTGCCGCTCGTTTTTATTGGCGCCGGACTTCCTCAATTTCCCGGACTTGCCGGGGATTCAAAGTCATATGCCGAACAATTGTTTGATTACCCGCAGATCGGCGCCCTTGAGTTCGCCGATGCCTACAAAGCTCTTCAAGATCCCGTGATCGAGGAAAACCACCGTGCAAAATTCGTGAGTAGTAGAGCGTACAAGGCCTTCTGCTCAGCCCAACACCTACTATTGGTGGCCTTCAATGCAGCTCGGCATGAATCTGTTTTGATCCATGTTTCCTGCAACTTATTCTGGAGTTTAATGATGAAACCATTCGTAAAATACTTAATCGCTATTGCATTGTTGCCAGCGGGTGTCGCGCTTGCGGATGTTACCGGGGGCACCGATCACGCTACTGTCGCAAAG
>DMQT01000216.1:7062-8166 GCA_003455595.1 Betaproteobacteria bacterium | reverse complement strand
TGTCCAGCGCGCAGATCAAGCAGCAGGAACAGCTTAAATTCGGCATGGCTAAAAATACCATCGCCGGGAACGCTGCGCTCAAGCGTGCTTATGAAAAATACGCGGTGGATGCAGCGGTCACGACGCCTTCGCTGGCACTTATTAACCGCGATATCGACGCAATCGGCAAGGCGCAGACCCATCTCGCACAGCTGATGGTGCCGTACCACCTCAAGGCGTATGCGGCATTGAACCCCGACCAGCAGGCGGTTTATCGGAAATTAGTGGCGCAATCCAATCCGGTGCCCGAACCTGCAGTTGGCGGGCCGACGCTCGAACAACGTTTTGGGCGGCTGGATGCCAACAACGATGGCTATATTACTTGGGAAGAAGCCTTGCCGTCACGCACGAGCGACTTCGATAAAATGGACAAAAACCAGGACAAGCGGGTCACGCCAGATGAGTTTGGCGGCGCGCTGCCGTTTGCCAGTTTCGACAAAAACAAGGATGGCGCGATTTCAAAGGCGGAGTTTCTCGATGTGCATCATAGGATGTTCATGAAGTTTGACGCTGACGGCGACAAGCGCATTTCCCCGAGTGAATTCGCCACGGCGCAGCACGCGGCGGGGAAATAGGCGATTTAGCGCTTGGCATGGGACCTGTCGTGCAGCTATTCCAACCAGCGCCGCTTCATTAGCATCGCCCCGAAATCTTTATTCGTTTATGGAAATAAAAATGAACACGCTGGAAATCGGTATCGAGGGCATGACCTGTGCATCCTGTGTGGCGCACGTGGAAAAAGCCCTGCGCGATTTGCCCGGCGTGTCCGAGGCGACGGTCAATCTCGCCACCGAGCGCGCTCAGGTGCACTACGATCCCGTGATACTGGCGCCGCAACGCATGGCCGACGCGATTCGTGAAGTTGGCTATACGCCGGTCGTGAGTGAGATGGAGTTCGCCGTGGAGGGCATGACTTGCGCTTCGTGTGTGGCGCATGTGGAAAAGGCGGTACGGGATTTGCCCGGCGTGACTGATGCCACCGTCAACCTCGCCACCGAGCGCGTACAAGTGCATTATTTTTCGGCCAGTGTGGGGTTTGCAGATTTTGCTGTCGCAGTGGCGGCG
>DMQT01000216.1:2228-6973 GCA_003455595.1 Betaproteobacteria bacterium | reverse complement strand
GCCTGTGCTTGTGTTGTCGATGGGGATGCTGGCTTACCCGATGTGGGACGCGCTGCTTGCCAGCGCCAGCCCCTTCCCGCATTTTTGGAACTGGGTGCAGGCGGTGTTGACCACGGCCGTGTTGTTTGGCCCCGGCTTGCGCTTCTTCCGCCCCGGCTTCATCGCCTATCGCCGCCTCGCGCCGGACATGAATTCCCTGGTCGCCACCGGCACCGGTGCGGCCTGGCTGTACAGCATGCTGGTGCTGCTGGTGCCCAACTTATTCCCCATTACTGCGCAACATATCTACTTCGATTCAGCAGCGGTCGTCATTGCCGCCGTGCTACTGGGCAAATACATGGAATCGCTGGCCAAAGGCAGGGGATCGGCAGCCATCCAAAAGCTGCTCAGCCTGCAGGCCAAGGAGGCGCGAGTACAAGGCAGCGATGGCACGGAACAATCTGTCGTGCTGGCGTCAGTGCGGCGTGGCGATCTGGTGGTGATCCGCCCAGGCGAGCAACTGGCGGTAGACGGTATCGTGCGCGAAGGCTCGTCGCATGTGAATCAGGCAATGCTGACCGGCGAGCCGATTGCGGTGAGCAAACAAGTCGGGGACGAAGTGGTCGGTGGCACCATCAACCAGGAAGGGCGGCTGGTGGTGGAGGCGACCTCGGTGGGCAAGGACGCCGTGCTGGGGAAAATCATTCAGTTCGTCGAACGCGCACAAACCGGCAAGTTGCCTATCCAGCGCTTGGCCGACCAGGCAGTTCAGGTGTTTACCCCTATCGTGCTCGCCATCGCGTTGTTGAGCTTTGTGCTATGGCTCGCGTTTGGGCCTGCGCCCGCCATCACCACCGCGCTGATTTCTGCCGTGGCGGTGCTGGTGGTCGCCTGCCCCTGCGCCATGGGTCTGGCAACCCCGGCGGCGATCATGGTTGGCACCGGTCGGGCGGCGGAGATGGGCGTGTTGTTCCGCAAGGGCGAGGCGCTGGAAAGCTTGTCACATGTCGATACGCTGCTGTTTGATAAAACCGGCACCTTGACTGAAGGGCGCCCTGCTTTGGTCGATTTGCTGGCCGATACACCGCAAGAAGCGCTGCGCCTTGCTGCCAGTCTGGAAAGCAGTTCCGAACATCCGCTCGCACTCGCGGTACTCGCCGCAGCCAAGGCGCAAGGGGTCGTAGCTGAAGCAGTCACCGACTTTAGTGCGGTGGCCGGTTTCGGCATTCAGGGGACGGTCGGTGGTCGCCACGTGTTGCTGGGTGCGCGTCGTTTGATGGAACGCGAAGGCGTCGACATCGCGCATTGGGCTGCCCAGGCGCAAAGTCTGGAAGCCGATGGCAAGACGGTGGTATTCCTGGCGGCAGATCACCTGCCGCTGGCGCTGCTCGCCATTGCCGACCCCATCAAGCCCGATGCTGCTGCAGTGATCGTTGCCGTGAAAGCGCTGGGGCTGAAGGTTGCCATGGTCACGGGCGATGGCAAACTCACCGCCGAGTCGGTTGCGCGCACGCTGGGTATGGATGAAGTCCACGCCGAAGTCCTGCCCGCCGACAAGGCAGGCGTAGTGACAAAATTACAACAGGCTGGTCGGCGTGTCGCCTTTGTCGGCGATGGCATCAACGACGCGCCGGCACTGGCGCAGGCGGATGTCGGCATTGCCCTGGCTTCAGGTACCGACATTGCCATCGAGGCGTCGGATGTCACGCTGACGCGCGGCGAACTCGGCGGCGTACCGACTGCATTGATCGCCGCGCGCAAGACCATGTCAAACATACGCGGCAATCTGTTCTGGGCTTTTTTTTACAACATCCTGCTGATTCCAGTAGCCGCTGGCGTGCTGATACCGTTTTACGGCATCCACCTCAACCCCATGCTGGCGGGGGTCGCCATGGGTACGTCTTCCATTTTTGTACTTGGCAACAGCATGCGGCTCAAATGGTTACAACCATGGAAGACAGCAGGTCAGCGCGAGGTGCAGGCCGCTTCAGGCTGACGCGCAATTTCTTTAATTTAAGCCGCCATCTTTTTTCACTGAATGAAATGGAGATTGATATGCACGAAACACTTTTGCAAGTAAGCGGCATGACCTGTAACCACTGAGTGATACGTGTGACCGAGGCGTTGCAAAAAACGCCAGGGGTAGACAGCGCTCAAGTGGATCTGGCCAAAGGCGAGGCTGTCGTCCGCGGCAATGCTGATGCCGTGGCCATGATCGCAGCAGTCAAGGCTGCGGGATACGCGGCCGATGTGAAACGCTGATGCGTGGGGCGCCGTATAACCAAAATTTAAAAAGGAGCATTGTATGCAACACAGCATCATCGTCTACACCGCCACTGGCTGCCCGGATTGCGCGGCAGTCAAGCAATTCTTGAACGAACGGGGGCTAGTCTTTGAAGAGCGTGATGTCACCCGCCCCGAGGTGGCGCTAGAAGCAAAAACCCGCTACGGTGTCCGGGTTGCGCCCATCACGGTGGTCGGCGACGCCTTCTTTTATGGCACGTTCCAGGATCAGCGACCGAAACTGGAAGCGGCATTGCAAGCATAAAATGCGACCGGTTAAAACCGCTGAGCAGCTTGCGCCCAACCGGAATGGCTTGAGCCGGTTTGAGGGCAAGAAGTGGATGCGTGGAGTAAATGGGTCGCCTGGTTGGACAGGCGCCTGACGCAGGATTGCGACATTCTGAGGGCGCGCCTGCACATGACTTCCAACTGGTCACTGGCGTGCGCATCTGGTTCTGAGCAGGCCAGCCCGCCAAAAAACGCCCGTTGATTTGCCGTTGCGGTCTGTGTAAGGATTTTTTACTTGTGTTAGATAGCGCACAGAACGCGACGCGCGTTTTATTTATTCTTGCCCTGCACAATCGAATTTTGATTTTGATCGTTAAACGGTAATTTCTGAACATAGGCGTCCATTGAAATCATTACTAAATTCAACTATTGCGGTACCCATCGTGCGGCACCTGATACAGGCTTGGATTGCATGTTTTCACGCCGAGGATGGAACAGGCGCTGTGGCGTAACAAGCGGGCGATACTGGTGCCATTGGGCGTCGCGCTATCGAGCGGGGTAATCATGCTGGACATCATGGTGAACGGGCACATGGCATGACACGCTGCCGTACCTTGATTCAAATTCAAATGGCGCTGCTGGCTGCCGTCTTGACGGCAGGTACGGCATGCGCACGCGCCGACAGCGCCTCACTGGCGCTAAAAGGCAATGACCACGGTACCCCTGCGTGTGCAGCCTGTCATGGCGCGCAGGGCGAAGGCAGGGCAGTGTCCGGATTTCCCCGGCTGGCCGGATTGAATGCGGGGTATCTGCAAACCCAACTGGCTGCGTTTGCGGGCGGTCAGCGAGTCAGCGCCATGATGACGCCAATCGCCCGCACCATGACCCAGACCGAATGGCAGGAAATGGCGCGTTATTACGCCTGGCTGCCCAATTTAGCTGGCGCGTCGAAATCCACCAGTACGCTGGCAAAAACAGCGCCCCCCGACACCGATTCCGCTGGCGCAAAGCTCGCGTTACAGGGCCGTTGGTCACACGCTCTGCCCGCTTGCGTGCAATGCCACGGCAGCATGGGCGTGGGGGTAGGCAGCGTATTTCCTGCCTTGGCTGGCCAGTCTGCCGTGTACTTGCAAAACCAGTTGCAGGCGTGGCAACAAGGCACCCGCGCTGCCGGACCGCTGGGCTTGATGAAAGTCATCGCAGATAAACTTTCAGCTGAGGATATTCAATACGTTGCGGCGTATTTTGCGGCACTTCCGGTCAGCCTTCACCCGAAAGCAGAGCCATGAAAGGCCGTATGTCGATTGCTTTGACGGTCGGGATCATCGTCGCTGCGGCTGCGCTGATTGTGCTCACGGCTCGTTATCAACCCAAGCTGCCGGGGGTAAACAGCGTTGCGATGCGCGCCAAGCCGGTAAAGCCCCCATCGCAGGCGGCGGAGAAAAAAGAAGCCTTAGCAGTCCGTTTTACCCCACCGCCTGAGTCGGCGATGCCCAAGAAAGAATTCGGCCAGAGCGTGCAGTTGGGACGCGATATTTTTATCCATACCGAACGCTACGCCGGCCAATACTACGGCACGACCAATATGAATTGCAGCAGCTGCCATCTCGACGCGGGCCGTCTCGCCAACGCCGCGCCACTGTGGGCAGCGTATGTCAGCTATCCGGCGTATCGCAGCAAAAACAAGAAAGTGAATACCTTTGCCTCGCGCATGCAGGGCTGCTTCAAGTACAGCATGAACGGCACCGCCCCGCCGCTCGGCGATCCAGTATTAATCGCGCTTGAGACCTACGCCTACTGGTTGGCGACGGGCGCGCCGATTGATCCAAAAATCAAGGGGCGTGGCTATCCCAAGGTACCCAAGCCGTCGTTGTCGCCGGACTATACGCGCGGTCAGCAGGTATTCAAGCAGCACTGCGCGGTGTGCCACGGTGCGGACGGTGGCGGGCAGGTGGATGCGACCGGGCAGCCCAACTTCCCGGCCTTGTGGGGTGCAAAATCGTTCAATTGGGGCGCAGGCATGGGCAGTCTGAAAAATGCCTCCGGCTTTATCAAGACCAATATGCCGCTGGGTTTGGGCGGCACGCTGAGTGACCAGCAGGCGTGGGACGTCGCCCAATTCTTGAATAGCCATGAGCGCCCGCAAGACCCGCGTTATAAGGGCTCCATCGCCGCTACCCGCGCCGAATACCACGACTCGCCCAACGATCTGTATGGCACCACGGTGAACGGCCACCTGCTGGGTGCTGGTACGT
>DMQT01000216.1:0-2129 GCA_003455595.1 Betaproteobacteria bacterium | reverse complement strand
GTGCTGGTACGTCGCCCACCAAGTCCGAGGTTGCACCATGAGTACGTCACCCGCAGCAGTTGAAACCCAACACCATGCCGGGCACGAGGGGGGACCCCCACTGAGTGTTGTTGCGGGTGCGCCGGTCGCATCGGTTGAAACCGGGCTGATCCGTGCCCATGCTTTCGCGGCACTCGCCAGCTTGCTGGTGGCGGCGCTGTTTGGAACTGCCGTCGCCATCAAGCTGGTCTACCCGGGGTTTCTCGGTGGACATGTTTGGGACACCTGGGGATCGATGCGGGCGAACCACACGCAGGGCATTTTATTTGGCTGGCTCGGCAATGCGTTTATTGCGTTTCTGTATTTTGCCGTACCGCGTCTGGGCAACGGCGCGGTCACCAGCCGCGCGCTTGGCTGGGGGGTGTTCGGGCTGTGGAATGTCGGCGTGGTGCTGCTGGGCTGGGGTCTCGTTTCGATTAATCTGTCGAGTTTTTTATGGGCGATCAAACCGCTGGAATGGACTGAGTTTCCGCTGGCAGTCAATCTGCTAACCGAGCTGTGCCTGCTGCTGCTGGCGATCCAGTTCATCCCCTCGCTCGCGCGCATGCCCAACAAGGACGGCATGTACGTGTCATCGTGGTACATCATCGGCGGCCTGGTCTTCACCATGCTGGCGTTTCCGGTCGGTAGCCTGGTGCCGCAACTGGTGCCGGGTGCCATGGGTGCGGCATTCAGCGGATTATGGATACACGATGCGGTCGGGCTGTTTGTCACGCCGATGGCGCTGGCCATCGCCTATTATGTGTTTCCGGTGCGCACCGGCAAACCGATCTACAGCCATTTTCTGTCGATGATCGGCTTTTGGCTGCTGTTTTTTTCCTATCCCCTCAATGGCACGCATCATTACGTCTACACCTCGATTCCGATGGATACCCAACGCGCCGCGATTGCCGCGTCGATGGTGATGGGCTTCGACGTAATACTGGTGGTGCTTAACCTGCTGATGTCATTGCGCGGCCATGCGCAACGGGTACGGCATGATGCGCCGCTGCTGTTTGTCTGGACCGGCATTGTGTTTTATCTGGTGGTCAGCCTGCAAGGCTCCCTCCAGGCCAGCATGGCGATGCAACGCCACGTGCATTTCACCGACTGGGTGATCGGTCATTCGCATCTCGCCATGTTGGGATTTGCCACTTTTGTAACGCTGGGTGGACTGGCGCATGCATGGGATCGCAGCCCGGGCTGCCGCTATCACGCGGGCTACATGAAACTCGCTTACTGGCTGATCCTGCTGGGTTTGGGCGTCATGTTTGTGGATTTGACCGTAGCCGGGCTGATTCAGGATTCACTCTGGAACAGCACCGCGCCGTGGATGGATTCGGTGCGCGCCTCGCACGGCTTTTGGCTGATCCGGGCCCTCACCGCGTTGCCAATCCTGTTGGGAATCGGCACCTTTATCACCGCCATGCTGACCGATAGCGTGCCGCGCGAAGCGCGCGCCGCAGACACCCATCCCAACCAGACAGCCGAGGTAAACAATGGCTGAGACCACGCTTCAACCCGCCCAATCGAGACGCTGGTACGGACTCGCCTATCTGGTCATTTTTATTGCGGGCGTCGGCTTTTTCCTGCTGTCATTCCTCGCGCTGGGGGTGTTACCCGGCGAGCGCCTGTCCGCATCGATCGCCTCGCACAGCCACGCTGACATGCCGGATTACACCCCGGCAGAATTGCGCGGTCGCCGCATTTACACCAGTTTGGGCTGCGCCCTGTGCCACACCCAGCAGGTGCGTTATCTGCCTGCGGATGTGCGCCGCTGGGGCGCACCCACCGATGCCTGGGAAACGCGTTACGATTTTCCGCAGCTCTGGGGCACCCGGCGCATTGGCCCCGACCTCGCACGTGAAACCCAGGTGCGCAGTAATGACTGGCAGCTTACCCATCTTTATCAACCGCAATGGGTCGTTCCGGATTCGGTGATGCCGTCGTTCGCCTGGCTGTTCAACGGCAGCCCGAACCGGCCAAGTCTCGCCGCGCAGGACTTGCTGGCGTATCTGAAAACCCTCGGGCGTGCGCGTCAGCTCGGCGAAGGCAAGCGTGTCGGTCCCCGCGTTGATACCGGCATGGACCCGGCGATGTGGATCGAAGTA
>DMQT01000325.1:8716-11484 GCA_003455595.1 Betaproteobacteria bacterium | reverse complement strand
ATTGCGTATCAGATAGTGCACACCGTGGCGGTCGGCAATCATCAAGGTGGTGGCGCTAATGCGACGAATATCGTCTTCGGCCTTGAGCACAAACTGCGTGTCGCCCCGGTTGGTCTGCACTGTCCAGGTGGTGGGCGTGGCGAAACTGGAAACGTCCAGCAGCCGGGTGATTTCGGGCATGAATTCAAGTTGCGCCAATGCGTCCTGGAGCAGGGCTTGCTGCGCTGCGGGCAACTCGGTGAGGTGCTCGATCCAGGCCAGCTCATGCCCAGCCGCGCTGATGAGCGACAAACCGTGTTCCGGCGCGCTGATGGGAAACGCGCGCATCGGCACGACGCCGGTAAATACACTGCCATCCGCGGCAGTGAACACCAGCTGGCCAGCCGGGTTGCGATGCAGCTGAAAATCAATCATCGCGGTCTCCATCATCCAGATCCGTATCGACGTTGCGCGCCTGCGCCTGGTAGAGCCGGAAGTACGCGCCTTCCCGTGCCATGAGTTCGTCGTGCGGGCCGACTTCGACAATCTGGCCGCGATCCATTACCACCAGCCGGTCTGCCTGTCTGAGGGTGGACAGGCGGTGTGCAATGGCGATGGTGGTGCGGCCGCGCACCAGGTTGTCGAGCGCTTTCTGGATTTCCTTTTCGGTCTCGGTATCGACCGACGACGTGGCTTCGTCGAGGATCAGGATGCGCGGGTCGATGAGCAGCGCACGGGCAATCGAGATGCGCTGGCGTTCGCCGCCCGACAAGCCCTGGCCGCGTTCGCCTACCAGCGAATCGTAGCCGTGCGGCAGGCGCAGGATGAATTCGTGGGCGTGCGCGGCGCGTGCAGCGGCGACAATCTCGGCGCGGCTGGCAGCGGGTTTGCCATAGGCGATGTTGTCCGCGATGGTGCCGAAAAACAGGAACGGCTCCTGCAACACCAGGCCGATGTTGCGCCGGTAGTCGGCCACCGCAAGCGCGCGGATATCGACGCCGTCGAGCAGAATCGCACCTTCGCTGAGGTCGTAAAAACGGCAGATCAGGTTCACCAGCGTGCTCTTGCCAGAACCGCTGTGGCCAACCAGGCCGATCATTTCACCCGGCGCGATGCTCAGATTCAGGCCGCGTATCACGGCGCGGTTGCCGTAGCGGAAACCCGCTTCACGTAAGGTGAGCTCGCCGCTGACATGATCCAGATGCACCGGCTGGGTAGGCTCCGGTACGCTGGAGACGTGGTCGAGCACATCGAAAATGCGCTTGGCCCCGGCGGCGGCTTTTTGCGTCACCGAGACAATCCGGCTCATCGAATCGAGCCGTCCGTAAAAACGTCCGATGTAAGCCAGAAATGCCGTCAGCACGCCGACCGTGATCTGGTTATTGGCCACCTGCCAGATGCCGAATGCCCACACCACCAGCAGACCGATTTCGGTGAACAGCGAAATGCTCGGCGTGAACAGCGACCAGACTTTGTTGATTTTGTCGTTGACCAGAAGATTGTGGCGGTTGGCTTCACTAAAGCGTGCCGCCTCGCGCGTTTCCTGCGCAAACGCCTTGACCACGCGAATACCCGGGATGGTGTCGGCCAGCACGTTGGTGACTTCAGACCAGACCCGGTCGATTTTTTCGAAGCCGGTGCGCAGGCGGTCGCGCACCACATGAATCGCCCAGGCGATGAAGGGCAGCGGCACCAGCGTGACCAGCGCCAGCCACGGGTTGATGGAAAACAGGATGGCTGCGGTCATCACGATCATCAGCACGTCGGTGGCGAAATCGAGCAGGTGCAGCGACAGGAACACGCAGATGCGGTCGGTCTCCGAACCAATCCGCGCCATCAGGTCGCCGGTGCGCTTGGCACCAAAATATTCCAGCGACAGGCGCAGCAGGTGCTCGTAGGTAATGGTGCGCAGGTCGGCACCGATACGCTCGGATACTTTGGCAAGAATATAGGTGCGCGCCCAGCCCAGCGCCCACGCCAGCAGCGCCGAACCGAGCAGGCCGCCGAGCAGTTGCATCACCAGGCCGGTGTTGATCGGTTTGCCGTTCTGGTACGGGATCAGCACTTCGTCCATCAGCGGCATGGTCAGGTAGGGTGGCACCAGCGTGGCGGCGGTCGCGGCCAGCGTGAGCAGAAATCCCGCCAGCAGTTGCAGCCGATAGGGATGTGCAAAGCGCCACAGCCGGAACAGCACCCAGGTCGACGGCGGCGTGATGGCCTCGCGGCTGCATAGCGGGCAGATGTCGGTGTCGGGCGGCAGCGGGGTCTGGCAGGTCGGGCAGATGTCGGCGTCGGGGGTGCGGTGCGGCGTGGCGCTGCTGAGTTGCGCAAACCGCGTGGCGAGGCGCTGGGCGGCAAGCATCTGTTCCAGCGTGTAACGCCACACTACAAGTCGGGTATCGCCTGCATGCAGCGCCAGGCTACCGACCCCGGCGTGATCGTGCTGCTGCAGCGTGAGCGTGGCCTGATGCGCCCAGTTGCGCCAGCTGGCATCGCCCTGTTCGCGCGCCCACAGGTGGTGGCGGGTGAGTACCACCAGACCGGGCGCATAATGCAGCTGCGGGTCGAGATCGAGGGTCAGCCAAGCTTCGATCGCGTCATCCGACGCGAGTTGGGCAGCGAGTTCGTCGCGCCAGGCGGCAGGCATAGGCGGCAAGGCGTGCGGGACAAGTGTATGAGCGGATTTCATTGAGGCGAAGTTTACTTGCCCGTGGGGAGTGAGTACAGTTTTTGCTAATTGAAGACAGGCTGTAAACTTGCCGAGACTTGGCGCGTTAAGTTCCCGTTAC
>DMQT01000325.1:7864-8711 GCA_003455595.1 Betaproteobacteria bacterium | reverse complement strand
TGCGCGGTCCCAGCATGTGGACCTATCGTCCGGCACTGGAAGCCTGGGTCGATATCGGCGAGCTGGAAGACTACCCGTCCAACACCTTGCCCGGATTCGTCGAGCGCCTTTCCGCCTGGTTGCCATCGCTGGTGGAGCACCGTTGCAGTTACGGCGAGCGCGGCGGTTTTCTCAAGCGACTGGAAGAGGGCACCTGGCCCGCACATATCCTAGAACACGTCACGCTGGAGCTGCAAAATCTGGCGGGTATGCCGGGTGGTTTCGGCAAGGCACGCAGTACCGATGAACGCGGCGTGTACAAAGTGGTGGTGCGTGCCTGGCACGAAGACATCACGCGCGCAGCGCTGCACAGCGCGCGCGATCTGGTGATGGCGGCCATCAACGATGAAACCTTCGACTTGCCCGCAGCGATCACCGAACTCAAGGACATGGCGGATCGGCTTTTGCTCGGGCCCAGCACTGCGTGCATCGTCAATGCGGCGATTGCACGCGACCGCAATATTCCCGCACTGCGCCTGTCCGATGGCAATCTGGTGCAACTGGGCTACGGTGCGCGCCAGCGCCGTATCTGGACCGCCGAGACCGAGCTGACCGGCGCGATTGCCGAGGGCATTTCGCGCGACAAGGACCTCACCAAACAGCTCCTGCAATCGTGCGGCGTGCCAATACCCGAAGGTCGCATTGTCGATTCCGCCGATGACGCCTGGGACGCCGCGCAGGACATCGGCCTGCCGGTGGTGGTCAAGCCCAGCGACGGCAACCACGGGCGCGGCGTGTTTACCAATCTGACCACCCGCGAAGAAATTGTGGCAGCGTATCCGTTGGCGCTGGCCGAAGGCAGCGAGGT
>DMQT01000325.1:4115-7795 GCA_003455595.1 Betaproteobacteria bacterium | reverse complement strand
GATCTGGTGGTGGAAGACATCTCGCGTCCGCTCGATCAACAGCGCGGCGCCATTGTCGAAGTCAACGCCGGTCCCGGCTTGCTCATGCACCTCAAACCCGGGTCAGGCGAGGCGCAGCCGGTCGGGCGCGCGATTGTCGACCACCTGTTTGCGGCGGGTGACAATGGCCGCATCCCGGTGGTGGGCATCACCGGCAGCTATGCGCCGCAGGGTGTCGCAAGGTTGCTGGCGCACATCCTCGACATGCACGGCAAAAAAGTCGGTCTGGCATGCGCGGACGGCTGGTTTCTCGGCCAGCGTCAGGTGGAATCGCGCGACAGCGCCAACTGGGCAGCGGCACGGCACATCCTGATGAACCGTTCGGTCGAGGTGGCGGTGCTGGAAAACAGCAGCGCCAGTATTTTGGGCGAAGGCCTCGCCTACGACCGCTGCCAGGTCGGTATCGTCACGCGCATCGACCCGGCGCAGCACATGGGTGAATTCCATATCAGCACGCCTGAGCAGGTGTTCAACGTGATTCGTACCCAGGTCGATGTGGTATTGCCCAGCGGCGTGGCGGTGCTCAATGCCGACGACCCGACCGGGCTGGAACTGGCGGCGCTGTGCGATGGCGAGGTGATTTTTTACGCGCAGGCAGCAGCTGCACTGGCCTCACATCGGGCGCAGGGCGGGCGCGGCGTGTATCTGCACGCGGGGCGCGTCATGCTGGTCAACGGGCAGGATGAAACCTGCCTGGCGGGTGTCGATGCGCCACTGCTTGCCGCCGAAATGGATAGCACGCAACAGGAACATGCGCTGGCCGCCGTGGCCGCAGCGTGGGCGCTGGAGGTGCCGCAAGCGCTGATACACGCGGGCATTGAGACGTTTGAGTTTGCGCCGCGCGCTGTGGCTTGAATTAACGTTTTCTGGCTTCGCCAAACCAATAAACCGGCAACCGCCAACTCAGGATGAAACATGGAAATATCACGTATTCGCGCCTTGCGCGGGCCTAATCTGTGGAGCCACCGCACGGCTATCGAAGCCATTGTGGCGTGTGCTCCGGCGGAATGCAGCGTTTCTGCTGACACCGGTTTTGAGGCGCGGCTGCGCGCCCGTTTCCCCGAGATTGGTGCGTTGCAGCCTTACGGTCACAGCGACGCCATCTGCATGGCGCACGTGCTGGAGGCGGTGGCGCTGAGCTTGCAACTGCACGCCGGCTGCCCGGTGTCGTTTGGCCGCACCACGGCGACCACCGAGGCGGGCGTGTTTCAGGTGGTGGTGGAATACAGCGAGGAAACCGTCGGTCGCGCGGCGATTGAACTGGCACTGGCGCTGTGCACGGCGGCGCAACACGATGCGCCGTTTGACCTGGCCGCCGCGCTGGCGCAATTATGCGAGCTGGATGAAGATGAGCGCCCCGGTCCCAGTACCGGCGCCATTATTCAGGCTGCCGTGGCGCGCGGCATTCCGTATCGGCGGCTGACGCGTGGCAGCATGGTGCAATTCGGCTGGGGCAGTCGGCAGTGCCGCATCCAGGCAGCAGAAACCGGCCATACCAGTGCCATTGGTGAATCCATTGCACAAGACAAGGAGCTGACCAAGGATCTGCTCGACGCTGCAGGCGTACCGGTTCCACGCGGACGTTCGGTTACCGATGCCGAAGACGCCTGGGCCGCTGCGAATGAAATCGGCGTGCCGGTGGTGATCAAGCCGCGCGACGGCAATCAGGGCAAGGGCGTGGCGGTGAATATGGAAACCCGCGAACAGGTGTTGCAGGCCTACGCCGCCGCCCACGAGATCAGCGACAGCGTGATGGTCGAGCGCTACATTCCGGGCGACGATTACCGGCTGCTGGTGGTGAGCGGCCAGTGCGTCGCCGCCGCGCGGCGCGACCCGCCGCGGGTGATTGGTGACGGCATACACAGCGTCGCGGCGCTGGTTGAGCAGGTCAACCGCGACCCGCTGCGCGGCGACGGCCACGCCACCGCGCTGACGCGCATCCGGCTGGATGAAATCGGGCTGGTGGCGCTGGCGAAACAGGGCATGACGCCGGACAGCATCCCGGCGCGCGGTGCACGGGTGATTCTGCGCAATAACGCCAATCTGTCCACTGGCGGCAGCGCCACCGACGTGACCGACGACGTGCATCCCGAGCTGGCGGCGCGCGCGGTGGCGGCGGCGCAAACCATCGGCCTGGATATCTGCGGTGTTGATATGGTGTGCGACAGCGTATTGCAACCGCTCGAAGCACAAGGCGGCGCGGTGATCGAAGTCAACGCCGCCCCCGGCCTGCGCATGCACCTGGCACCGTCGTACGGTAAAGGTCGTCCGGTGGGCGAGGCGATCATCGCGTCGATGTTTGCTGCCGACAACAATGGGCGGATTCCGCTGGTCGCGGTGGCGGGCACCAACGGCAAAACCACCACAGTACGGCTGATTTCACACCTGTTGACCGTCAATGGTCTGCGCGTCGGCATGACCAATTCAGACGGCGTATACATCGAAGGCAAGCGCATCGACACCGGCGACTGCAGCGGGCCGAAAAGTGCACGCAACGTCTTGCTCCATCCCTACGTCGATGCCGCCGTGCTGGAAACCGCGCGTGGCGGCGTGCTGCGCGAAGGCCTGGCGTTCGACCACTGCGACGTGGCCGTCGTAACCAATATCGGCATGGGCGACCATCTCGGCCTGAGTTACATCAGCACCGTGGAAGACCTCGCCGTGGTCAAGCGCGTCATCGTTGAGAATGTCGCTGCCAGCGGTGTGGCCGTGCTCAACGCCGCCGACCCGAATGTGGCGAGCATGGCCGCCAACTGCCCCGGCAGCGTGACGTTTTTTGCCCATGACCCGCACCATACGGTGATGACGCGTCAGCGCGCCCGTGGCAAGCGCGTGGTGTACCTCGAGGCCGACGCCATTGTCGCGCAGCACGGTAAACACAAACAGCGCCTGGTGCTGGCCGACATTCCCCTCACGCGTAACGGCAGCATCGCCTTCCAGGTCGACAATGCCATGGCCGCCATCGCCGCCGCCTGGGCGCTGGGGCTGGATTGGGACGTGATCCGCACCGGACTGGCCAGTTTCATCAGCGACGCCGCCACTGCACCCGGCCGCTTCAACATATTCGACTATCGCGGCGCAACGCTGATTGCCGATTACGGCCACAATCCCGACGCCATGCAGGCGCTGGTCACCGCCATCTCCGGCATGCCCGCGCAGCGTCGCAGTGTCGTCATCAGCGGTGCAGGCGACCGCCGCGACGAAGACATTCGCCAGCAGACGCGAATACTCGGTGCCGCGTTCGACAACGTCATCCTGTTTCAGGACCAATGCCAGCGCGGCCGTGCCGACGGCGAAGTGCTGGCGCTATTGCGCGAAGGTTTGAAAGACGCCAGCCGCGCACGTATCAGCGCTGAAATCACCGGTGAGTTTTTGGCGATAGATACCGCACTGGCGCAACTACAGCCGGGGGATTTGTGCTTGATACTGGTTGACCAAGTGGATGAGGCGCTGGTGCATATTGCGGGGCGGGTGGGTGAGGCGTGTATTTAAAGCGCGGGAATTCAAGTTGAATGTGTTGATGCAAGACCCGACCCCGCGCCTTTGCATACTCAATGGCAGCCACCTCCGTGAGTACCGAGATTCTTCGGCGTGCTGCCATCTGCACTAGACAGACTTTGCAATATCCCGCAATTTTTGGT
>DMQT01000325.1:0-3924 GCA_003455595.1 Betaproteobacteria bacterium | reverse complement strand
TGGCCGATATGTTTATCCAGCAGCATATTCACCTCTTCGCAATTTTCCTCAGGTATATCGCGTAACTTGAGCAGGATACGCGTTTCGTCGAGCGACATGTCCAATGACCGGCAGTGTCGAATGAAGTGCAGTCGTTCCACATGCGCGTTGCCGTATAGCCGAAAATTGCCCGCTGAGCGCGCTGGAGGCGATAACAAGCCTTCACGCTCGTAATACCTGATAGTTACCACCAGGCAGCCGGTGCGTTTTGCTAATTCTCCGATCTTTATTTGATGCTGCATATCAGCCTTTCTCCGTCCCCGAACCAAATGCTTGACTCTGTACCCACTACAGGGTTTTTAATGTTCAATATACGCTTTTTAATTAATCTGATGATGCCTAGCATAAACATATTGCTGTGACGACTTCCTTGTCCCTAAAAACAGACTCAGAGATCAAGTATCGCAAACGAAAAGGAATGCTTCATCATGGCCCACGACCATCAGCATCAAGACTATCCTCACCACGACGAGCATGACCACCACGATCACGCGCCTGGGCATTCGCATGCACCGAAGGATTTTGGCCGTGCATTTTTATTTGGCATCATCCTGAATTCAAGCTTTGTCGTTGCCGAAGCCGTCTACGGCATTCTCGGCAATTCGCTTGCGCTGCTGGCTGATGCCGGACACAACTTGGGCGACGTGCTCGGCCTATTGCTCGCATGGGGTGCCAGTGTCCTGGTAAAACGTATTCCATCGAAGCGATATACCTATGGGTTGCGCAGCACTTCAATCATGGCTGCGCTGATCAATGCGGTATTGCTGTTGGTGGTCACCGGCGGCATTGCCTGGGAGGCCGTGTTGCGTTTTCGCCATCCGAGCGCGGTTGAAGGCATGACTGTCATTGTCGTTGCCGCGTTCGGCGTAGCAATCAATCTGGGTACCGCGTTGTTATTCATGGCCGGGCGTAAAGGTGATTTGAATGTGCGGGGAGCGTTCACGCATATGGCCGCCGATGCAGCCATATCATTAGGCGTGGTCATTGCCGGTTTCGTGATCATATACACTGGTTGGCACTGGCTTGATCCAGCTGTGAGCCTGATTATTTCAATTCTCATTGTGATCGGAACATGGGGTCTGTTGCGCGATTCGCTCAATCTTGCCTTGCATGCGGTGCCGGCAGGAATCGATTCGGACAATGTTCGCGATTACTTAACATCTACAGAGGGTGTCAGCGAAGTGCATGATTTGCATATCTGGGCCATGAGTACGACGGAAACCGCGTTGACGGTTCATTTGGTGATGCCGGCGGGCTATCCGAGTGACGCATTTCGCAGTGCAGTGGTCGACACATTGCATGAGCGGTTCAAGATCGCCCATTCCACTATTCAGATAGAAATCAATGACTCGCCCCATTCATGCAAATTGGCACCGGCTGAAATTGTCTGATTTGATAATTGGCGTTTAGTATTTAGATCCAGGCTTACGCCTGGAAGCGAAAGCACATCACAGACCATTATTTCCAGGAGGTTCCTCATGTCTCGACAAAGAAAGCAGGATATGTTGAAAAATAATTTTGATTGGAAACGCGCCTGCATGACAGTTACGGCGCTCGCAGCGTTGGCAACCCCGCTCTTGGCGCATGCACAATCAGTGCCGTTGCCTGCCGATAGAGCAACCAAAGCATTCGAGTCCCCCGCAGGCACTGCGGAGGGGAAATCCACTATGGAGATGCAAAAACCCATCGACAACCTAAAAGAAAAAATGGCGGCCTTTCAGGTTACCGGCAATACCGACTATGACTTTGCGATGATGGCGCGCATGCAGCGCCAAGCGGAGCTCGACATTGCCAAGGCGGAATTGGAACACGGAAAAGAACCCATGTTACGCAGCATGGCAGCTAAGATCATTAAGTCGCAAACAACTGAAATCAAGCAATTAGATCAATGGCTGGCGCTGTTTCATAAATTCGATTGATTCGGGTCGTAATAGCGGGGCGTTAATGTGCACGCCAGGATCGGCGTAGCCATTCAAAACTTCAGAGGCATCAATCATGGCCAGCTGCTGCGAGGATAAAAGTTGTGAGGTGAGCGCACTGCGCGAGAGTCATGGCCGTGTGCTGTGGATCGTTTTATGCATCAACGCCGCGATGTTTATTTTCGAAGGTGGGGCGGGCCTATTCGCTCATTCCACGTCGCTGCTTGCGGATGCCCTGGATATGCTGGGTGATGCGCTCGTGTATGGATTCAGCTTGTTCGTGCTCGCGCGTTCCGCGCGTTGGCACGCAGGTGCGACGCTGGTGAAGGGCAGTTTCATGCTGCTATTTGGCCTGGGCGTTCTTGCTGAAGCCGTGTACAAAATATTGCACCCAGTCATGCCTAGTGCGGAAATAATGGGCGTGGTGGGCGGCATCGCCTTGGCCGCAAACCTGACTTGCTTCTTTTCGCTGTATCGCCATCGCGCAGACAACCTGAATATGTCTTCGACCTGGCTTTGTTCGAGAAATGACTTGATCGCCAACGTCGGGGTACTAGCCGCAGCAGGTGGAAGTTATATGCTGACTTCCCGATGGCCTGACATTATGGTTGGAGTCGTGATCGCTGGGCTTTTCCTGGGTTCAGCATTCAATGTCATTCGGCAATCTGTCGGTGCGTTGCGGGCTCCCGTCATCGCTCGACCTCGAACAGGAAAGCCGATCCCTATTCCCGTACAAGACGTGCAATCTAAGAAGAAGTAAGCGTTACGGAACGCTTTTTTACAAAACCGCCTTCTCCACCCCGAAATTGATCCCACCATTTTAGAGCCTGGAGCGGCTCAGGTAGGGACGTCTCAGGATTTTAAAATAGCGCACGTTAGTCGATTCCTTATCGGGAATCGCCGCAGCGTCGATGACAAGATTGGGTAATTCAATGCATTATCCTAACCTGGTGGATAGGATACAAATTATGACGACACACACATCACATCCAGACATCATCAAGCGTCTGAAACGCGCCGAGGGCCATCTTAAAAGCATTATCGGCATGCTTGAACAGGGACGCGGCTGCCTGGAAATCGCACAGCAGCTACAGGCGGTGCAAAGTGCCGTCAGCAATGCCAAAAGGACTTTGGTGCATGACCACATAGACCATTGCCTTGAGCTACAAGTACGCTCGGACGGAGAATCGGCAAAAGATGCGCTTAAAGAACTAAAAGAAATCAGTAAGTATTTATAAGGAAATAACAAGATGAAAATAATTCTTGACTGGCTTGGTTTTGGCGAGCAGAAACGTGAGCGCGGGAATAGCGGAAACGGCCATGATCATAGCGGTGGTTCACATGGCCACACCCATGGCGTGATCGACGCTACGATTGCCACGACTACGCGGGGTATCTGGGCCATCAAGTGGTCTTTTATCATTCTTGCCATCACGTCGGCGTTGCAGATCACGGTCGTTATAGCAACGGGATCGGTCGCTTTGCTCGCGGATACAATCCACAATGTTGGCGACGCAACGACAGCCATTCCTCTCTGGATTGCCTTCATTCTTGCTCGCCGCAAACCAAGCAAAACCTTTACCTACGGCTATGGCCGAGTAGAGGATTTGGCCGGGATTCTGATCGTCTTGATCATCCTCTTCAGCGCCGTAATTGCCGGGTATGAGGCGATCAACCGCCTGCTCAACCCGCAGCCGATCACACAACTTCTTTGGGTCGGTATTGCCGGTGTCATCGGCTTTATCGGCAACGAGGCGGTTGCCATTTTCCGTATCCGCGTCGGACGCGAGATCGAAAGCGCCGCACTGATCGCAGATGGCTATCATGCCCGCACGGATGGTTTTACCAGTTTGGCGGTGGTTCTTGGTGCAGTCGGCGTATGGGCCGGTTTTCCCCTTGCTGATCCGATCATCGGCCTGTTGATCACAATAGCCATTTTAGGAATTGTTTGGCAATCCTCGAAAGC
>DMQT01000312.1:2147-2682 GCA_003455595.1 Betaproteobacteria bacterium | reverse complement strand
TCGCTTAACATCAGCACCTGCCCGACACCCGCGCCGCGCAGCAGGGTTTCAATCTCGTTGCCGATGTCGCTGGCGTCGTCTTCACTCCCGATCAGCGGCCACACCACGCCATGCAGCACCTCGTTCGAGCCCGCCTCGGCAAAGCCCACCCGATACTCTTCCATCACTTCATCGTAAAACGGCGCAACCACCGCATTCAGCTTGGTGGCTGGCAAATTAAGCACGGCGCCCAGATAGGCGACACCCGCCAGCACCGAAAAGCCGCGCCCGGCCATATCGGATTCGCGCCAGGCGTGAAAATATGCGTTCGGCAGCAACACATGGGTGCTGCACGCAGGCAACAGCGGCTGCAGTACCGCATTACTGTGTTTTTGCCAATCCTGCGCCACCTGTTCGCGGCTGACCTGACCCTCCTGCCAGCGGAATAGCGCTGCGCCTGCAGCAGCCGACACCACGCCCAGCACATACCGCACATCGGCGATAAAGGGCGCGGTTTGCGGCAGCGTACCCGTGTCCAGATGCAAGTGGGTTTCGG
>DMQT01000312.1:1103-1996 GCA_003455595.1 Betaproteobacteria bacterium | reverse complement strand
CGCCAGACGCGTATCAGCGGCCAGCACATGTCCATGCAACTGCGCCTGCAACTCGGCCAGACGTGCTGCGGGAATCGCACCCGACGGGATGTTGTAACGCGACCACGCCAATATAGGCAGCGCAACCAGCAGCTGGGTCTGCCCGGCACTGTCGAGCAGGCACTCGCTGCCGCCTTCGATGGCTTGCGCCAGCTCGTCGTAGGCAGGCGGATTGGCTGACCACAATTGATCGAGCGCTGACTCCAGTGCTTCATCCTGGCGTTTGTCGAGACTGTGCGTGACGACATCCTCCAGCCGCTGCTGCCAGTACGCGTCCTCGATACGGCTGCCGGACACGCTCAATGCGACGGCAAAGCGCACCAACTGGGTAGCGTCGCGGCTCAGGCGCGGGGTACGCGGGGTACGCGGCCGTTTCATCGACGCCGTGCTCAATTTAACTTGCCGTGGCAATGCTTGAATTTTTTGCCGGAACCGCACCAGCATGGATCGTTACGGCCTGTTTTTTCTTCTGCACGGATGGGTGTATGCGCGGCTGCAGGTTCGTCAGGATTGCCCACCAATGCTTCATCGTAATCAGCATGGTGGTATTCAACATTGCTCAGTGCGGCTTCAGGTTCGACCGCTTCGACATCGGCTTCGGAGCGAACTTGCACCACGCAGGTGGTCTGCGTCACGTCGCGCTTGATGGTGTTGAGCAAGGCCGAAAATAGCTCGAACGCTTCACGCTTGTATTCCTGCTTGGGATTTTTTTGCGCATAGCCGCGCAGGTGAATGCCCTGACGCAAATGATCCAGCGCCGCCAAGTGCTCGCGCCAATGGGTATCGACGTTTTGCAGCATCACCGCGCGTTCAAAATGGCGTATTACCGGCGCACCGGCCTGCTCAACGCGCAG
>DMQT01000312.1:848-982 GCA_003455595.1 Betaproteobacteria bacterium | reverse complement strand
ACCGGCAAATCGAGTTGAAACTCGCCCGCCAGCGTGCGCTCCAGCCCGGCCACATCCCACTGCTCGGCCATGCTGCCGGGCACGATGTACTCCCCGACCACGCCGCTCAGTACGTCGGCACGCATGGCGTGAAT
>DMQT01000312.1:0-605 GCA_003455595.1 Betaproteobacteria bacterium | reverse complement strand
CGCAACTGGTTATCGACGCGGCGCGATTCATGCCGCTCGGTGCCGATGATATGCAAACCACCCGCCGCCAGCACGGCGTCGTGCAGCGGCTGCCAGGCAGCCCGAATGGCGGCACTGCGCGCTTGTTTGTCGGCATCGGACAGGGTCTCGTCCAAACGGATCGCTTCGAGTTCCTTGTCGATGCTGCCACCCAGCACGATGTCGGTACCGCGACCGGCCATGTTGGTGGCGATGGTGATGGCTTTGGGCTTGCCCGCCTGCGCGATGATTTCGGCTTCGCGCGCGTGCTGTTTGGCGTTGAGCACCTCGTGCGGCAGCTTGGCTTTTTTCAGCAGCGCCGACAGCGATTCGTTGTTTTCAATCGATGTGGTACCCACCAGCACCGGCTGGCCGCGCTCGTGGCAGTCGCGGATGTCGTGGATCACCGCCTCGAACTTCTCGCGGTTGGTCTTGTAGACGAGGTCGAGTTCGTCCTTGCGGATGGTCGGCATGTTGGGTGGGATCACCACGGTCTCGAGGCCGTAGATTTCCTGGAACTCGTAGGCCTCGGTGTCGGCCGTGCCGGTCATTCCCGACAGCTTGCCGTACATGCGGAAGTAGTTCTG
>DMQT01000083.1 GCA_003455595.1 Betaproteobacteria bacterium | reverse complement strand
CCACGATGCCTGCTGAAACGCCTCCATCCCCTTACGATTTCGATTTTCTGGCGATAGGGGCAGGCAGTGGCGGCATTGCTGCGGTCAACCGGGCTGCGCGCCACGGCGTGAAATGCGCCATCGTTGAAAGCGGTCGACTTGGCGGCACCTGTGTCAATCGGGGGTGCGTACCGAAAAAGGTTATGTGGAACGCCGCAGCGCTGGCCCATGACCTCGACTACGCAGCCGATTATGGTTTCACGTTCGGCCCCTCCGAATTTCACTGGCCTACGCTCAAGCAGGCGCGCGATGCCTACATCCTCAAGCTCAATGGCAATTACCAGGCCGCACTCGAAGACAACCGCGTTACGCTGATACGCGGTTCGGCGCAGTTTGTTGACGCACACACCGTGGCGGTCGACGGCGTGCATTACACGGTGCAGCATGTTTTGATTGCCAGCGGTGGCAGGCCGTCGGTGCCGGACATACCAGGCGCGGCGCTGGGGATTACCTCAGACGGTTTTTTTGAACTGGAACAGCAGCCAAAACGCGTGGCCGTCGTCGGTGCCGGTTACATCGCCATTGAGCTGGCGTGCATGCTGAACGCACTGGGCAGTGAGGTATCGCTTGTGCTGCGCAAAGGCCACTTTCTCGATCAGTTCGATGCAATGTTGCGTGAAGTGCTGATGGAAGCCATGCTCGAAGACGGTATCGAAATATTGCCGCGCACCGAAATCACCGGGGTGGTGCGTGAACACGGCAAGCTCACCCTGCATTGCGAGGATGGCCGTCAGAATACCGGTTTCGATAGCGTAATCTGGGCCGTCGGGCGCACACCCAATATTGAAACGCTCAAGCTGGAAGCGGCTGGCATCGAGCCCGATGAGCACGGCTACGTGCGCACCGATGATTACCAGAACACCCCGGTGCCAGGCATCTATGCGGTTGGCGATGTGTGCGGGCGCCTGGCGCTGACGCCGGTTGCGATTGCAGCCGCGCGCAGGCTCAGCGACCGTTTGTTCGGCGGCAAGCCGGACAGCCATCTGGATTACAGCCACATCGCCACGGTGATGTTCAGCCATCCCCCGATTGCCACCATCGGCATGAGCGAAGCCGAGGCACGCGAACGCCATGGTGATGCGATCAGGCTCTACCAAACCCATTTCACACCGCTGTTTCACGCGATTACCCAGCGCAAGGTCAAAACCGCGATGCGCCTCATCACGGCCGGGGCAGACGAAAAAATAATCGGCTGTCACATCATCGGTGACGGCGCAGACGAAATGATGCAGGGCTTTGCGGTGGCGATACGGATGGGGGCGACCAAGGCGGATTTCGATGCGACCGTGGCGATCCACCCCACCAGCGCAGAAGAGCTGGTCACCCTACGCTGAGCGTAGCCTATTTTTCCAGCAGCGTGGTTACCACCGGATTAAACCCCAGCGATTCGTAATGGGCGAGTGTGGGGTACGCACCGGCGTTGACGACCGCTGGATTTTTCTTGCTCAGGCCGGTCATGTCGCTGGGTTTCAATCCTACGCCGTGCACTGAATTGCCGCAGTACTCTACCTTGACGCCCTTGTTTACCAGCGCCACCCAGTTATCGACGATGCCTTGATGGTCGAGGTAGTTTTTCTTCGCAAATACGCTTATGCCAGGGCCTTCGATCACTACCACCAACTGCGCCCCGGGATGGTCCATGATGCGCGAAGCGACGGTCGCGCCAAACGCTACGCCAGCCGGGTTTTCCGTCTTCAGATCCATGACGATTTTTAGATTTTTGAATTGCTCGGTGTGGTGGTCGATTGCCGTGCCGCCCGGTGCGAAGCTGTCATCCGAGCCCGCCATTGCAGGCATGCTCGACATCGTGATGGCCGACAGCGCGAAAGCAACTGCCAGCAGATTCAATTTACTAGGCTGCATACTCACCTCGTTTTCAGATTGTGAGCATGCTTGACTGCGTATAGCGCTGCCAGGTTCCGTAGCCGCAGAAATTACGCGTCTTGTCCTTCTTCAGGCGTGTCGTCCGGGGCGTCATCACCACCCGACAAAATTTCCCGTATCAGTTTGAACAGTGCACGGCTGCTTTTCGGTGGCTGGCTGGCGGCGGCTTCGCGCCGTGCGTTGCGGATCAGATTGCGCAGTTGCTGGGCGTCGGCCTGGGGGTGGGCGCTGATGAATTCGGTCAGTGCGTTGTCGTCTTCCAGCAGACGGGTGCGCAGGTGCTCCATGCGGTGGAACACGGCGTTGACTTCGGCGTTGTCGCCGCGCCAGGCGGATAGTTGCTCGGCGATGGGCGCGGCGTCGGTGATGCGCATCAGGCGGCCAATGTATTGCAGCTGGCGGCGCAGGCCGCCGTGTGCGGTGATGCGCTTGGCGGCGTTGATGGCGTCGCGCAGGATTTCCGGCAGCTCAAGTTTGTCGAGCTTGCTGTCGGGCAGCGCGACCAATTCTTCGCCGAGTTTTTGCAGGGCGATCATCTGGCGCTTGATTTCGCTTTTACTGATCGGTTCGAGTTCTTCTTGCGGGTCGTCCATAGCGCGTTGCCGGGGGGGAAATGTTGCTATGATAACGGCTTTTCCCGTTTTCTCACTCTGGAGTCTCCGTGTCCGAACGATTCAGCCATTCCAAAGACGACCTGCAAGCACGGGTTCATGACATGCTGGCCTATGCCCGCGAGCACGGCGCCACCGGCTGCGAAGCCGAAGCGTCGCAAAGCTACGGCCAAAGCGTGACGGTGCGCAAAGGCGAAGTCGAGACCATTGAATACAACCGCGACAAGGGTATTTCGGTGTCGGTCTACATCGGCCAGCGCAAAGGCCACGCTTCGACCTC
>DMQT01000066.1:3164-3723 GCA_003455595.1 Betaproteobacteria bacterium | reverse complement strand
AGCGTCGCCAGCGTGTGATGTATGCCTGATTTCATCACCGCCTGACGAAACACGCTCATCAGGTTATAGGCCAGCATGGCCACCTCAAGCGCTGCTTCGGTTGCCCAGAAGTCACGTAGACAGAAGCCGTCCAGACCAAAGTCCGCCTTCAACTCCTTGATGCGGTTCTCACAGTCTGCCCGCCCCCGGTACAAGCGCCATACCTCCCTCGCCGGCAGCGTCAAATCCGTCAGCATCACGCCGTAACGCCAGCCCTGAAAATCCTCGTCGTCGGCAAACAGCGGGAGCGTCTTGCCTGCCACGCCACTTTGTTTGCGCCGCACGTGCTGGCGCACCACCACCAGACGCTGGCTCACCTCCCAGCCCTGGGGCTGGTAATCGAGTTCGGAGACTTCCAGCCCGGGTTCAACTTGCAGCCACGCGCACTTGTCTACAATGGCCTGTTGCAGCGCCTGCGTCAGGCGGGCGCTGATGATGTGAGCGATCTTGCGGGTCTTGAGCAGATTCACAATCGTCTGATTGTAGAAACCGCTGTCGGCGCGAAACAGCCCGACCGGGG